>NZ_JBQTCJ010000035.1:0-51639 GCF_052380005.1 Salinarimonas sp. NSM | reverse complement strand
GCTCTCCAGCCGGTCGCGCCGCCGGGCGATCGCCCCCGCGAGCGCCCGCTCCGGCCGTCCGGCGATGGCCTCCAGCCCGCCGCGCGCACGCGACAACCGCACCCGCGGCGAGCTGCGCTCCAGCCGGCGGGCGACCTCGGCGAGGCGCTGCTCGTAGGCGCGAGCATTCGTTCGCAGAGCCGGCGCGAGCCGCGCCGCGGCGAGGTCGAGCCGCTGGCGCTGCGTGGCCGTCAGGTCCTCGGGCCGCGGCAGGGCGCGGCCGGCGGAGCGCAGGTCGGCGCGCAGGCGCTCGAGACGGCGGAGCATCGCGTCCTCGTGGCGGCGCGCGCGGTCGCGGACCAGGGCGAGGAGCTCGGAGCGCACCGGCACCACCATCTCGGCGGCGCCGGTGGGCGTCGGCGCACGCACGTCGGCGGCGAGATCGATGAGCGTCCAGTCGGTCTCGTGGCCCACCGCCGAGACGACCGGGATCGCGCTCTCGGCCACCGCGCGCACCAGGTCCTCGTCGTTGAAGCCCCACAGGTCCTCGATCGAGCCGCCGCCGCGGGCGACGATGATCACGTCCGGCCGCGGGATCGGTCCCGCGGGATCGAGCGCGTTGAAGCCGCGCACGCCCGCCGCCACCTCCTCGGCGCACGTCTCGCCCTGCACGCGCGCCGGCCAGACGAGGACATGCCGGGGGAAGCGGTCCTGCACGCGGTGGAGGATGTCGCGAATCACGGCGCCGGTCGGGGAGGTGACGACGCCGATCACGCGCGGCAGGTAGGGCAGGGGGCGCTTGCGCTCGGCGGCGAACAGGCCCTGCGCGGCGAGCGTACGCTTGCGCTCCTCGAGCAGCGCCATCAGCGCGCCGACGCCGGCGGGCGCGATCTGGTCGATGACGATCTGGTAGCTCGACTTGCCGGGGAAGGTGGTGATCTTGCCCGTGGCGATCACCTCGAGCCCCTCCTGCGGCTTGGTCTTCAGCCGCGCGTAGGTGCCCTTCCAGACCACCGCGTCGATCTTCGCGCCCTCGTCCTTGAGGGAGAAGTAGCAATGGCCCGAGGAATGCGGGCCGCGGAAGCCCGAGATCTCGCCGCGCAGGCGGACGTGGCCGTAGGCGTCCTCGATCGTGCGCTTGAGCGCCCCCGACAGCTCGGAGACGGACCATTCGGGGGCGTTGGAGACTTGTGCAGGGGCGGCCATGCGCGGGATTCTGGACGAGCCCGCCCCCGAGGGCAAGCACGTCGCGGCACTCGGGGCCGGGACCCGATGGGGGAGGAGCATGGACGCGCGCCGTCCCCTGCGCTAGACGGAGCGCCATGAACGTCCTCCTCATCGGATCGGGCGGGCGCGAGCACGCGCTCGCCTGGAAGCTCGTGCAGAGCCCGCTCTGCGATGCGCTCTTCTGCGCGCCCGGCAACGCGGGGACGGCGGAGGTGGCGACGAACGTCGCCCTCGACGTCGCCGACCACGCCGCCGTGATCGCCTTCTGCCGCGCCCGTGCGGTCGGCCTCGTCGTCGTCGGCAACGAGGCGCCGCTCGTCGCGGGGCTGGTGGACGACCTCGCGGCCGCCGGGATCGCGGCCTTCGGGCCGACGCGCGAGGCCGCGCGGCTCGAGGGCTCGAAGGCCTTCACCAAGGCGATCTGCGACGAGACCGGCGCGCCGACGGCGGCCTATGCCCGCTTCGACGCCGCCGAGCCGGCGCTCGCCTGGGTGCGCGATCGCGGCGCGCCGATCGTCGTGAAGTATGACGGCCTCGCCGCCGGCAAGGGCGTCGTCGTCGCCGAGACCGTCGCCCAGGCCGAGGAGGCGGTGCGCGCCATGCTCGCGGGGCCGGGCGACGCGCTCGTCATCGAGGACTTCCTCGAGGGCGAGGAGGTGAGCCTGTTCGCCCTGTGCGACGGCACCACGGCGCTCCCGCTCGCCTCGGCGCAGGACCACAAGCGCGCCTTCGACGGGGACGTCGGCCCCAACACCGGCGGCATGGGCGCCTATTCGCCGGCCCCGGTCCTCACGCCCGAGCTCCAGGCCCGCGCCATGGCCGAGATCGTCGAGCCGACCCTCGCCGCCCTGCGTGCCCGCGGCACGCCCTTCGTCGGCGTGCTCTACGCCGGCCTGATGATCGGCGCGGACGGCCCGAAGCTCGTCGAGTACAACGTGCGCTTCGGTGACCCGGAGGCGCAGGCGCTGATGCCGCGCCTGGAGGGCGATCTCCTCGCCGCCATGCTGGCCGCCTGCGCGGGGCGCCTCGCGGAGGTCTCGCTCGGCTGGCGCGACGAGGCGGCGCTCGTGGTCACGCTCGCCGCGCGCGGCTATCCCGGCGCGGTCGAGAGCGGCAGCGAGATCCGCGGGCTCGACGCCGCCGCGGCGCTGCCCGGCGTGCGGGTCTTCCATGCCGGTACGAAGCGGGACGGGGATCGCGTGCTGGCGAGCGGTGGGCGTGTGCTCTCCGTCGTCGGCCTCGGCGCCGACGTGGCGCACGCGCGCGCGCGGGCCTATGCGGGCGTCGACGCCATCGACTGGCCGCAGGGATTCTGCCGGCGGGATATCGGTTGGCGGGCGCTCGCGCGTTAGGGTACGACACCAAGGACGCCAGCCCGGAGGCGCGCGCATGTCGGACCTGTTCCCAGGCTTCACCTCGCACTGGCTCGACACGGAAGTCGGCCGCGCCTTCGTGCGCAAGGGTGGGGAGGGGCCGCCGGTGCTCCTCCTGCACGGCTTCCCGCAGACGCACGTGATGTGGCACCGCGTGGCGCCGGAGCTGGCGCGCACGCACACGGTCGTCCTGATGGACCTGCGCGGCTACGGCTGGTCGAGCGCTCCGGCAGGCGACGCGCGCCACGAGACCTATTCCAAGGCCGCGATGGGCCGCGATGCCGTGCGGGTCATGTCCGACTTCGGCTTCGCCCGCTTCGCGCTCGTCGGCCACGACCGCGGCGCGCGCGTCGGCTACCGGCTCGCGCTCGATCATCCCGGGCGGCTGTCGCATCTCGTCCTGCTCGACATCCTGCCGACCTTCCACGTCTGGCGCGAGATCGACGCGGGGCGCTTCCCCGCCGCGCATTGGGAGTTCCTCGCCCGACCCGCGCCCGAGCCCGAGGAGGCGATCGGGAAGAACCCCGCGGCCTTCTTCGACAAGCTGATGGCCGGCTGGACCCGCGAGGGATCGCTCGCTCCCTTCGACGCCCGCGCGCTGGACGCCTATCGCAAGGGCACGAACGAGCCCTCCCGCATCCACGCCATGTGCGAGGACTACCGCGCCGGCGCGAGCCTCGACCGCACGGCGGACGAGGCGGACCTCGCGGCGGGGCGCACCATCGCCTGCCCGGTGGCGCTCGCCTGGGGCACGTTCTTCCTCACCGGCCGAGACGAGGGTGGGCCGACGCCGCTCGAGGTCTGGCGTGCGAGCTTCGCGCCCGGCGCGACGGGCCGGCAGGTCGAGGCCGGGCACTTCGTCGCCGAGGAGGACCCCGCCGGCACGCTCGCGGTGATCCGCGGCCTCCTGGAGACGCCCGCGTGAGCCGTCACGACGACCTGCGACCGACGCGGGCCCAGGCCGCCCGCCGCCGCGCCGCCTTCACGCCGCGCGAGCGCGTGGGACGTCTCGTGCCGCGCGACGGCGGGCCGACGGTGGGGCTCGCGCTGGGCTCCGGCGGCGCGCGCGGGCTCGCGCACGTCGTCGTGCTCGAGGCGCTCGACGAGATGGGCATCCGCCCCGCGGCGATCGTCGGCTGCTCGATGGGCGCGGTCGTCGGCGCCGCCTATTGCGCCGGCATCCCGGCACGGGCGCTGCGCCAGCATGTGCTCGACGCGATGGCGGACCGCGCGCGGGTGATGGGGCGGCTCGCCGAGGCGCGGGTGGGGCGGCTCGTCGACGTGTTCAACGGGCTCGGCAACCCGCTGCTGCTCGATGGCGAGAAGATCCTCGACGCCTTCTGGCCGGGCGGCGTCCCCGCGCGCATCGAGGAGCTCGACATCCCCTTCCAGGCGGTGGCCTGCGACTTCTTCGCCCGATCGGAGGTGACCTACGCCCGCGGGCGGCTGGTGCCGGCCGTGGCGGGGTCGATGGCGATCCCCGGCCTCTTCAAGCCGGTGGCGTTCGAGGGTCGCACCCTGATCGACGGCGGGGCGGTGAACCCGCTGCCCTTCGACAACCTCATCGGCAAGGCCGACGTGATCGTCGCCGTCGACGTCGCCGCCGGCCCGGCGCTCGACGCCTCGCGGCTGGTGAGCGGGATCGACGTCTCCTTCGGCGCCGTCGAGATCATGCAGGAGGCGATCGTCCAGGCGAAGCTCAAGCTCGCCTGCCCGCAGATCATGCTGCGCCCGCCGGTGCAGGCCTTCCGGGTGCTGGAGTTCTTCGAGGCGCAGGCGCTGTTCGACGCGGTCGACCCGATCAAGGACGCGCTCAAGCGCGAGATCGAGCGCCAGCTCGCCCTCGTCGGGCGCAGCGAGAGCGACCCCGCGACGCTCGGCCCCCCGCCGACGGGCGCCCCTCAGCCGTCGGGCTGAACCGAGCGCAGGTAGGCGATGATGTCGCCGACGTCCTCCGGCGAGAACACGAACTGCGGCATCTGCTGGACGCCGTCGTGCACGACGAGGATGCCCTCGCCGAGCGCCTCCTCCAGCGCCTCGACGGGATAGTTCTCCGACAGCGTGCGGAAGGGCGGGGCCGACGGGTGCGGGCTGTCGCCGGTCTCGCCGATGGCGTGGCAGGTGGCGCAGTTCTGCGCGAGGATGCGCTCGCCGCGCGTGACGTCGCGCGCATCTCCCTGCGCCCGCGCGAAGCCGACCACCATCGTCCCGCCCACGAGGACGACGAGCATCGCTCTGATCAGGGGGCCGGCGCGCATGTCGAATCTCCTCCAGGCCGTGCCCCGGATCGGGGCTGCGGCGCAACGGTGGTCCGACATGGTTAACGGATGCTTAAGGCGGCGGAATTCAGGCGGTGGCCGCCTTCGCGCGCATCAGCGACACGAAGCGGTCGAAGAGGTAGTGGCTGTCGTGCGGGCCGGGCGAGGCCTCCGGGTGGTACTGCACGGAGAAGGCCGGCGCGTCGGTGAGCGCGATGCCGCAGTTCGAGCCGTCGAAGAGCGAGACGTGCGTCTCCTCGACGCCCGACGGCAGCGTGTCGGTGTCCACCGCGAAACCGTGGTTCATCGACACGATCTCGACCTTGCCGGTGGTCTTGTCCTTCACCGGGTGGTTCGCCCCGTGATGGCCCTGCATCATCTTCCGGGTCTTGGCGCCGATGGCCAGCCCGAGCATCTGGTGCCCGAGGCAGATCCCGAAGGTGGGGATCTTCTTCTCGAGAATCGCGCGGATCGTCGGCACGGCGTATTCCCCCGTCGCCGCCGGGTCGCCGGGGCCGTTCGAGAGGAAGACGCCGTCGGGCTCGAGGGCGAGGATGTCCTCGGCGCTCGCCGTCGAGGGCACGACGGTGACGCGGCAGCCGGCGTCGGCGAGGAGGCGCAGGATGTTGCGCTTCACGCCGTAGTCGATGGCGACGACGTGGTGCTGCGCCTCGGTGCGCCGGCCGTAGCCGCGGCCGAGCTCCCAGGTCGTCTCGTCCCATTCGTAGCGCTGGGTGGCGGCGACCAGCGGCACGAGGTCGAGCCCCGCCATGGAGGGTAGGGCGCCTGCGCGCGCCTTGAGCGCGTCGAGGTCGAAGGCGCCCGCCGGGTCGTGCGCGATGATGGCGTTGGGCATGCCGCGATCGCGGATGAGCGCGGTGAGCGCGCGGGTGTCGATGCCGGTGATGCCGGCGATGCCGCGTGCCTTCAGCCAGGCGTCGAGGTCGCGGCTCGCGCGCCAGCTCGAGGGGTCGGTGATCGGCGCGGCCATGACGACGCCGCGCACGCCCGAGGAGGCGGCGGCGTTGACCGTCTCGGTGTCCTCGTCGTTGACGCCGACATTGCCGATGTGGGGGAAGGTGAAGGTGATGATCTGCCCGGCGTAGGAGGGGTCCGTCAGGATCTCCTGGTAGCCGGTCATCGCCGTGTTGAAGCAGACCTCGCCGGCGGCCTCGCCGACGGCGCCGATGCCGTGGCCCTCGAGCACGGTCCCGTCCTCGAGCACGAGCACGGCGGTGGCCTTCGGCTCTTCCCAGCCCTGGTGGGCGGAGGAGCCTTGGGGGGCAGACGTGTCTTGCGGCATCGACGGGTTCTCTCGTAGATGGAGCGGAGATCGAGGCCGGTCCGGCGGCCCCGCGGCAGATCGCACTTTTGCGCCGCCGTGGCAACGTCCCCGTGACGTAAGCATGGTGCGCGGAGCCGTCAATCGGCGGCGACCCGCCCGCATTCCAGGAGAGAGACGATGAGCCTGCGCGCGCGCTTCACCCAGGAACTCAAGGATGCCATGAAGGCGGGCGAGAAGCGCAAGCTCGGCACCGTGCGCATGATCCAGGCGGCGGTGAAGGACAAGGACATCGAGGCCCGCGGCGCCGGCAAGGGCGAGGCGAGCGACGAGGAGATCCTCGCGCTCCTCCAGAAGATGATCAAGCAACGCCAGGAGAGCGCGCAGGTCTACGCCGAGAACGGCCGCGAGGAACTCGCCGTCCAGGAGCGCGAGGAGGCCGAGATCATCCAGGGCTTCCTCCCCCGCCAGCTCGACGAGGCGGAGACCCGCGCCGCGATCGAGGCCGCCATCTCCGAGACGGGCGCGACCTCGATGAAGGACATGGGCAAGGTGATCGGCAAGCTTCGCGGCGATTACGCCGGGCGCATGGACTTCGCCCGGGCGAGCGCGCTCGTGAAGGAGATGCTGCCGAAGGGGTGAGACTTCCGCCCCTCTATCCCCCCGCCGCCTCCAGCTCCCCCGACACCGCGAGCCACTCCTCCTCCACCCGCGCCAGCGCGCCGGCGGCCTCGGCCCGCTTCCTCGCGAGGTCGCTCGCCTTGGTGGGGTCCTTCTGGAAGGCGGTGCCGTCGGCCAGCGCCGCGTCGATCTTGGCGATGAGCGCGCCGAGCGTGTCGATCTTGCCCTCCAGCGCGTCGCGCTGCTTGCGCAGCGGGCCGAGGGCGACGCGCTTCTCCGCGGCGGCACGCCGGGCGCCCACCTTCTCGCCGCCCGCCTCCGACCCCTTGCCCGCGGCCTTCGGATCCCTGGCGGGATCGAGCCCGCCCGACAGCACGAGCCGGCGGTAGTCGTCCATGTCCCCGTCGAAGGGCTTCACCGTGCCGTCGGAGACGAGCCAGAGCCGATCGGCGCAGGCCTCGATCAGGAAGCGGTCGTGGCTGACGATGACGACGGCGCCCTCGTAGTCGTTGATCGCTTCCACCAGCGCCTGGCGCGATTCGATGTCGAGGTGGTTCGTCGGCTCGTCGAGGATGAGCAGGTGCGGCCCGTCGAAGGCCGCGAGCCCCATCAGGAGGCGCGCCTTCTCGCCGCCCGAGAGCTTCGAGATCGGCGTGTCGGCCTTCGGCCCCGAGAAGCCGAAGCGGGCGCAGCGGGCGCGGATCCTCGCCTCCGGCGCATCCTTCATGCGCTGCGCGACATGGCCGTAGGGCGTATCGGCGAGGCGCAGCTCGTCGAGCTGGTGCTGGGCGAAATAGGCGACGTCGAGCTTGGGCGAGGCGACGACCTCGCCGGAGAGCGGGTCGAGCCTCCGGCCGATCAGCTTGCAGAACGTGGACTTGCCGTTCCCGTTGGCGCCGAGCAGCGCGATGCGGTCGTCGGGCAGGAGCGTCAGGTCGAGGCGCTTGAGCACGGTGCGCTCGCCGTAGCCGGCGCTGGCGCGGTCGACCCGCACGAGCGGCGGCGACAGCGGGCGGCCGGGGCTCGGCAGGTCGAAGGGCAGCGTCTCGTCCTCGACGACGTTGGCGATCGGCGTCATCTTCTCGAGCCGCTTCAGGCGCGACTGCGCCTGGCGGGCCTTCGAGGCCTTGGCGCGGAAGCGGTCGACGAAGGCCTGGAGGTGCTTGGCCTCCTCCTCCTGCTTGGCCTTCGCCTTCATCTGCAGCATCGCCTTCTCGGCGCGCTGGCGGGCGAAGCTCGTGTAGCCGCCGCGGTAGATCGTCAGCTTGCCGCGGTCGAGATGGAGGATGTGGTCCACCGCCTCGTCGAGCAGCTCGCGATCGTGGCTGATGACGAGCACGGTGTGCGGATAGCGGGCGAGGTAGTCGTAGAGCCAGAGCGTGCCCTCGAGGTCGAGGTAGTTCGTCGGCTCGTCGAGGAGCAGGAGGTCGGGTTCGGTGAAGAGCACGGCGGCGAGCGCGACGCGCATGCGCCAGCCGCCGGAGAAGTCCGAGCAGGGCCGCGCCTGCGCGGCGGTGTCGAAGCCGAGCCCGTGCAGGATCGTCGCCGCCCGCGCGGGCGCGGCGTGCGCGCCGATGTCGGCGAGCCGCGTCTCGATCTCGGCCCGGCGCATGCCGTCGGCGTGCTCGGCCTCCGCGAGGAGGCGGGCGCGCTCCGTGTCGGCGGCCAGGACGACCTCGATCAGGCTCTCCGGGCCGCCGGGCGCCTCCTGCGCCACGGTGCCGATGCGCACGCCCTTGGGCATGCCGATCGTGCCGCTCTCGGGGGCGATCTCGCCCATCAGGATGCGGAACAGCGTCGTCTTGCCCGCGCCGTTGCGCCCGACGATGCCGACACGGGCCCCGTCGGGCACGGCGAAGGACGCCGCGTCGAGAAGGACGCGCTCGCCCAGGCGGTAGGTGAGGTCGTTGACGTGCAGCATGCGCCCTATCTCCCCCACGCGCCCGCCGTTGACAAGCGCTGTGGAAAGCGGGGAGGGGCGGGCCTGCGTCGGGGCGTCGTCATGGACTCGCCGCATTCGCGCCTTCGTGGCGACGCGATGGCGGGGCGAGATGGAACCTGAAACAGGTGATTCGCGTTCCCCCGACATGTCAGAGATAGCGCACCGCTTCTGCAAGCATGCCACGATCGTCGCCGTGATCACCTTGATCGCGGGAATCGCCGTCGCGCTCGACGCGATCGGCTCGGCGCGGGGCTGCCCACCGCTCGCCGAGATGGCCCGGACCTGCGGGGCCGATCCGCTCGCGGGTCCCGACCGCTGGCCGGCCGCGGCGCTCTCGCCGCAGCCGACGGAGATCGTGTTCAGGCGGGGCTGAGCCGCGTGACCGAGGCGCCCCCGCGCCCGCTCTCCCGCTGGAAGTTGATCAGGTCGAACGACGGCGCCCCCCCGGAGAGCCGCGTCAGCAGCGCGTGCGCCTGGCCCCTGTGATGGGTCTGATGGTTGAAGAAGTGATCGAGCGCGGGCGCGAGCGGCTGGGTGACGAGGCTCGGGTTCAGCATCGTACGGTAGGAGAACTTGCGGGCGAGGGCCGCCGCGTCGAGCTCCTCGACGAAAGCGACGATGCGCGTGTCCATCGCCTCGCGGGCCGCGCGCAGGGACGGCAGGTCGTCGTGCAGGACGGCGTCGAGCGCCGGCGGCGGGCTTTCGTCGCCGGTGAAGCGGGCCATCCAGATCGTATCCCCCACGAGCACATGGTTCATCGTGCGATGCAGCGAGCCGAAGAAGGCGCCCTGATCGGACCGATAGGCGTCGTCGGAGAGAGCCGCGGCGGCGTCGTAGAGCTGGACGTTCGCCCACGCGTTGTAGGCCGCCATGTCACGATAACGGTCTTCGATCCTCATCGGTCTCACCCCTGCGTCTGAAGATTGCCAATTCGCGCGCCGTGCTGCGGCGAGGGGTCGCCCGTGTCATGCGCGGCCCGGCCCACAGCGGCACGCCGAGCGTATGGCACCTCGGGCGAAGATGCGCTACACGCGGGGACGATCACGTGCGGGCCCCGCCCACCCGAGCGGGGCGCGCGGCTGGAAAGGACTTCATGGACGCGCAGAACCAGAAGCCGCGTATCGCCGTCATCGGCTGCGGTGCGTGGGGACGCAACATCGCGCGATGCTTCGCCGGCCTCGGCGTGCTGGAGGCGGTCGTCGATCCGAACCCGCAGACGGTGGAGTCGCTGACGGCGCTGTTCGGCTGCCGCGGCGCGACGCTGGACGAGGTGCTCGCCGATCCCGGCATCGGCGCGCTCGCCATCGCGACCCCGCCCTCGCTCCACCGGGAGGTGGCGCTCGCCGCGATCGCGGCTGGAAAGCACGTCTACATCGAGAAGCCGCTGACCCTGAACTACCCGGACGCGACGGCGGTGGTGGAGGCGGCGCGGGCGTCGGACCGGATCATGATGACCGGCCACATCCTGCAATTCCACAACGGCTTTCGCGCGCTCAAGCACCTCGTCGCGTCGGGACGGCTCGGCGAGGTCAAGCGCGTGCACGCCAACCGGCTGAACCTCGGCGCGGTGCGCAAGGAGGAGGACGCGCTGTGGTGCCTCGCCCCGCACGACGTCTCGATGACGCTCGCGCTGATGGGCGGGCGCCCCGAGACGGTCGAGGCCTTCGGCGAGGGGCACCTGCGCAAGGACACCGCCGATGCGGTGACGATGCGGCTCGGCTTCCCCGGCGGCGCGCAGGCGATGATCCACGTCTCCTGGCTCCACCCCTTCAAGGAGCATCGCCTCTCCGTCATCGGCTCGCAGGCCATGGCCGTGTTCGACGACTGCCTGCCCTGGGACAAGAAGGTGCAGATCTACCCGCACCAGATCTCCCTCGACAACGGCTCGCCGACGGTCGTGCGGGCCGACCCCGTGCCGGTGGCGATCGAGCAGTCCGAGCCGTTGATGGCGGAGTGCGCCCACTTCCTCGAGTGCTGCGGCTCGGGTTCCGAGCCGATCACCGGTGCGACGGAGGCGCTCGCCGTCATGGACGTGCTCCATCGCGCCGCCCTGTCGATGACCGATCACCAGGCGCATGCCGCGCCCGCCCGCGCCAGCGCCTGAGCGCCCCTCGCAAGCCCCGTCCGAGATGACCACACCCATTCCCTTCATCGACCTGCCGGCGCAGCGCCGGCGGCTCGGGCCCGCGCTCGACGAGGCGGTCCGTCGCGTCATGGACCATTGCGGCTTCATCCTCGGGCGCGAGGTCGAGGCCTTCGAGGAGGCGCTGCGCGCCTTCACCGGCGCGCGCTTCGCCATCGGCGTGGGCAGCGGCACGGATGCGCTCGCCCTCGTGCTGATGGCCAAGGGCGTGCGCCCCGGCGACGCGATCCTCGTGCCCGCCTTCACCTTCGCCGCGACCGCGGAGGTCGTGGTCTGGCTTGGGGCGACCCCGATCTTCTGCGACGTGGAGGAGGAGAGCTTCAACCTCTCCCCCGACAGCCTCGAGCGCGGGATCGAGACGGCGCGGGCGCTGAAGCTGCGGCCCGTGGGCGTGATCTCGGTGGACCTCTACGGCCGGCCGGCGGACTACGACCGGATCGAGCCGATCGTCGCGCGCGAGGGGCTGTGGCTGATGTCGGACGCCGCCCAGAGCTTCGGCACCGCCTACAAGGGCCGCACGGTCGGCACGATCGGGCTGGCCACGGCGACGAGCTTCTTTCCCTCCAAGCCCTTCGGCGCCTACGGCGACGCCGGTGCCGTCTTCACCGAGGATGCGGATCTCGCCCGCACCATCTCCTCCATGCGCATGCACGGCATGGGTGCGGCCGCATACGACCATGTCGAGATCGGCATGAACGGGCGCATCGACGCGATGCAGGCGGCGATCCTCGTCGAGAAGCTCAAGATCTTCCCCGACGAGGTCGAGGCCCGCCGGCGCATCGCGGCGCGCTACAACGCGGCGCTCGGCGACGTCGCGCGTACGCCGGCGATCTCGGAGGCGGAGCCCTCGGTCTGGGCGCAGTATACGCTGCGGCTCGCGCCCGAGCGCCGTGACGCCTTCCGCGCGGCGCTGCAGGAGCGCGGCGTGCCCACGGCCGTGCATTATCCCAAGCCCTTGAACCAGCAGCCGGCCTATGCCCGCTACCCGAGCGCCGGCAACGGCGTGCCGGTCTCCGAGCGGCTGTCGCGCGAGGTGGTGAGCCTGCCGATGCACGCCTATCTCGACGAGCCGACGCAGGATCGAATCGTCGACGCCGTGCGCGCGGCGCTCTGACGCCTCCTGCCGAACGAAGAAAGGCCGCCTCTCGCGAGGCGGCCGTCGAAGGTGGGGAAGGGCGTCGGCGCTTCCCTGGGAGGAACGGGGGGCCGGCCGGGCTCAGTGCGAGCCGGTGAGCCGGCACAGGCGGCAGACGTCGCCGATGTCGACGCGATCCTGCCGGTCGTAGGCGATGATGCCCGAGCGGCGCAGCGCCGAGAAGGCGCGGCTCACGGTCTCGATCGTCAGGCCCAGGTAATCCGCGATCTCCTGGCGCGTCATCGCGAGATCGACGCGGGTATCGCCGTCACCGGGCTTCGGGCCGGCGCAGGCGAAGCCGCCGCGGTTGGGCACGAGGCGCATGATGAAGGTCGCGACGCGCTCCTGCGCGGACTTGCGCCCGAGCAGCAGGGCGTGATCGTGCAGCGCGCACATCTGCTGGCGCAGGCGGGCGAAGAGCCGGTCTCGCAGCGTTGCGTCGGAATCGATGGAGCGCTTGTCGTAGGCCACGAGGCGCACGTCGGTCAGCGCCTCGGCCGCGACGTCGGAGACGTCCGTCGCCGAGAGCCCGAAGACGTCGCCGACGCCGAGCACCTCGATGATCTGGCGCCGCCCGTCCGGGAGGAGCTTGAACAGGATCACGCCGCCCTCGAGCACCTCGTAGACGGAGGTTGCGGCGTCGCCCTCGTCGAGGATGAGCGCGCGGTGATGGTGGGCGTAGATCTTGCCCTTCTCCGGCTTCTCGGCCGCCCGGTCGGCAACGAAGCGCAAGCTCCAGCCGGAATCGAACTTCGCGTTGGAGAAATCGGAGCGGTCGTGGCGCGCATCCATGTGACAGATCCTGAGAAAGGGTGCCCGGGGGAACGGAGCGTCGTAGTGGGGCAGAGGATTACGGCGCAGGCCTTATCTGCGCATCGGGACATGTGCTTAAGCACGATGCCGTCGGGAAAAGCACGCGTGCGGATTCGTGCCGCAGCGGAGCGGTGGTTCGTCGTTCGTTCGGAGCCGGGCGCGGCCGAGGTGCCCGAACGGGCGCGTATTCTCAGAGATAGGCGGCGATCGCCTCGGCCTCGAGGGGCTTGCGCAGGAGCGGCGTCGTCGGCAGCTCGCGCAGCATGGCCTCGATGTCCGCCCGCGGCTTGCCGGAGATAGCGACGACGCGCGGTCCGCGTGCCTGGGTCGAGAGCCAACGGATCACGTCGGAGCCGGAGATGCCGGGGAGCCCGAGGTCGACGAAGACGACGTCGCCGGGGCTCGGAGGACCCGCGCGCAGGAAGCTCTCGCCGTCCGCGTAGGCGCGGGCGGCGAAGCCGAAGGCGGACACGAGCTCGATGAGCGCGTCGCGTACGCCGAAGTCGTCTTCGACGATGTGGATCCTCACAGGGGGCCTCTCGCCTTCGGGCGCCATTCTACGCAACGGTCTGGTTCAAGTACCCGCTTCATGTCGAGATCGCCATGATCGGTATCAAGTAAGCAGTTTCCCGCCGCAACGGCGGGCGAAGGCGGGGGATACGGTGCGAGTATGCGCACTCGCCCGCCCCGGTCTCAACCGCGCACAAGCACGTACACGAGCGTGTTCCCCAGAGGAAAGGGCTGGATTACTACGCGTCCGGATTGCTCGGCGACCGGAGCTGGATGCCCGACGAAAGCGGTCGCGGGAGGCACCGCGGGAGCCGAGCGGGGCTTGTGACGGGATGGGCTCAGACGATGCGACGCGTGCCGCAGCAGCTCCCCGTCCCGGTGAGGCGAGGGGGTTCGGCCCGGCCGAGACGGACGGGAGAGCGACGCGTTCCGCCACGCCGCTTCGCGGCCAGCCGGTTTGCCCGACGCCGAGGAGAACGCCTGCGCCGGTCGCCGGCGTGCCGCATTCCAGGGTGGTGTTCTTCCGGGCTGACAGCGAGGAGGCGTGCGCCCTCGCCCAGTGCTCGCTCAGCCCCCCGCGCCCTCCGTGAACACGATGCGCACGAGGTCGGCGGTGTTGCGGGCGCCCAGCTTCTCCATGATGCGGGCGCGGTGCACCTCGATCGTGCGCGGGCTGATGCCGAGCTCGCGGCCGGCCTCCTTGTTGGAGGCGCCGTGGGCGATCTGCTCCAGCACGTCGCGCTCGCGTGGGGTGAGCAGCTCGGCGCCGTTGAAGCGGATGCCGAGCTTCGAGCCCGCCTGCGCCGCCTTGCGTCGCTTGGCGACGGCCTCGCGCACGCGCGAGATCACCTCGTCGGCGTCGAAGGGCTTCTCCAGGAAGTCGTGCGCGCCCGCCTTGATGGCGGTGACCGCCATCGGGATGTCGCCCTGGCCGGAGATGATGAAGATCGGCGCGGCGTAGTGGTGGCCGCCCAGGGCCTCCAGTACCTCGAGGCCGGAACGCCCGGGCATGTGGACGTCGAGAAGCAGGCAGTCGAGGCGGCCACGCTTGGCGTCGGCCAGGAAGGCGTCCCCATCCGAATAGGCACGCACGCGCCAGCCCTCGAGATCGAAGATCGTCACCAGCGAATCACGCACCGCGGGGTCGTCGTCCACCACGGCGATCTCGAGTGTCTCGTCGCTCATCGTCTGCCCCACTCCTGGTCGGTCCGGGTCTTGCCGGACTCGTCTTCCTCGGTGCGTTCCTCGTCCTGCGGACGGAGCGGGAGGCGCACCACGAAGCGGGCGCCGCGTCCGTCCCCGCCGGGGTCGACCGACAGGTCTCCCCCGTGGTTCTGCGCGATCGTGCGGGAGATCGCGAGGCCCAGGCCCATGCCGCTGCGCTTTCCGGTCTTGAAGGCCTGGAACAGGTCGGTGAGGACCTCCCGGGGGATGCCCGGCCCGCTGTCCTCGATGGCGACGAGCGCGTGCCGCTCGTCCTGGGTGGTCGAGACCACGATGCGGCCGCCGCGCCGGCCCTTCACGGCCTCGTAGGCGTTGCGGACGAGGTTGACCACCACCTGCTGGATCTGAACGGGATCGATCCGCAGGGTCGGCAGGCCGGCCTGGTAGTCCCGCACCATCGTGACGTTGCGGTCCTGGCCGATGATCGTCAGGTCGACGGCATCGTCCACGATCGTGTTGAGCTCGACCTCCTTGCGCTCGGGCGCGCGCTTCTCGACGAGCGAGCGGATGCGCTGGATGATCGAGCCCGCGCGATGCGCCTCGCGCCGCGCCTTCTCCAGGATCGCGTCGGCGCGGGCGTCGGCCTCCGCCGTGTGGCCCATCTCCTTGGCGCGGGCGAACTCGCGGCCCACCGCCTGGAGGTAGAGCATGATCGCGGTGAGCGGCTGGTTGAGCTCGTGGGCGAGGGCCGAGCCCATCTCGTCGAGCGCGGAGACGCGGGCGAGGCGGATGAGGTCCGCCTGCAGCTCGTTGAGCCGCCGTTCCGCATCCTTGCGGGAGGTCAGGTCGCGCAGGATGCCGACGAACTGGCGCCCGTCCGGCGTCTGCGCCTCGCCCACGGAGAGGTCGATCGGGAAGAGCGTGCCGTCCCGATGCCGGGCGCGCACCTCGCGCCCGATGCCGATGATCCGCCGATGGCCGGTGCGTACGTAGCCCTCGACGTAGGCATCGTGGTCCGACGCGTGCTCCGGCGGCATGAGCATGGAGACGTTGCGGCCCACGACCTCCTCCGCCGCGAAGCCGAACATCCGCTCGCAGGCGCGGTTGAAGATCATGATCCGGGCCTGCTCGTCGATGACGATGATGCCGTCGACCGCCGTGTTCAGGATGCTCGCCCAGCGGGCGTCCGAGACCGAGCCGAGGCCCGGATGGTGTCCGGCGGGATGCACGTCGGCGCGTGTGCCGTTCTGGTCACCGTGCTGGTCCCCCGCATGGCCGTCACCGCCACCGGTCGTGTTCTGGTGCATGGCCTCCCCCGGTTGGCCCCTGCCCCGGGCCTCTCGGTGTATTCAATAGGGTGAAGGTAACGGCTGGACCGGCCCGGATGCAAGACAATCCTCCGGAATAATGCGTACCGGCTGGGGAGAGCCGGTCGGTGGCTTCTGGTCCGTCCCGTGGTCTGCCCCTCTCGCCTATCCGCGCAGCACCGGCACGAGCCGCTCCATGGCCGTCACGAGGTCCGACTCCTTGCGCGCGAAGCACAGCCGCAGCCCTCCCTCGCCGCCCTCGCCGAAGGCGCTGCCGGGAGCGAGGCCGACGTTCGCCTCGTCGATCACGCGCCGTGCGAGCGCGGCGGATTCGTTGCCGGGCGAGGCGAAGAAGGCGTAGAAGGCGCCCGGCGGCGGCGCGAAGCGCACCGTGTTGAGGGGTGCGAGCGCCTCGGCCACGATCTCGCGCCCGCGCTTCGCCCGCGCGATCTGGTGGGCGACGAAGCCCTCGCCGTGGTCCAGCGCGGCGATCGCCCCGCGCTGGATGAAGACGGGCGAGCCGGAGGACGAGAACTGGATCAGGTTCTCGATCGTGCGGGCGAGCTCGGAGGGCGCCTCCAGCCAGCCGATTCGCCAGCCGGTCATGGCGTAGTTCTTCGACAGCGTCTGCACGAACAGGATCTTCTCGTCCGCGCGCATCACGTCGTGGAACGAGGCCGCGCGGGTGCCGACGGCCACGCGCTCGTCCCAGACGAAGCGCTGGTAGATCTCGTCGGCGACGATCCACAGGTCGCGGGCGCGCGCGATCTCGAGGATCGCGGCGAGCTCCGCGCGGGTCGCGGTCCAGCCGGTGGGGTTCGCCGGGGAGTTGACGACGAGCGCCGTCGTGCGCGGGCCGATCGCCGCCTCGAGGGCGCCGAGGTCGAGCGAGAAGCCGATCTCGCTCGGTGCGAGCGCCACCTCGACCACGCTCGCGCCGTTGGCGGTGAGCGCGCCGCGGAAGTTCGGCCAGGCGGGGGTGGGGACGATCACCTCGTCGCCGGCGCCCGCGACGAGCCGCAGGGCGATCTCGACGGCGTGCATGCCGCCGGCCGTGACGAAGAAGCGCTCCGAGGAGATCTCCTTGCCGAGGATCGCGCCCTGGCGCCGGGCGATGGCCTCGCGCAGCTCCGGGATGCCGCGCTGGTGAGTGTAGAAGGTCTCGCCCGCCGCGAGCGAGCGCGTCGCCGCCTCCGCGATGAAGGGCGGCGTCGGCAGGTCGCCCTCGCCGACCCACAGGGGGATCAGCCCGGGACGGCCGCGGCCGTAGTTGACGGTGTCGACGATGCCGCTCGCGGGGGTGGCCCCGGCCTCCGGGCGGATCCAGTAGTGCTTCGTCATCGGGTGTCCGTTGTGAATGCGGGTGTTCGGGACGGCGGTCGTCGGGATACGCGCGGAGGCTATACTACAGGATCGCGCGCGCGCCGGGGATGCAAATTCTCGCAGACGCCGGAAGGCCTTGCCCGCCGCGCGCAAACAGGGCTACGCTCGCGAAACGTCGCCCGCAAGAGGCGATCGCGGAGCGCCCCGACACGCGCGGTGCGCCCGACGAGATACAGGGAGGAACGGCATGGGCGGGGCGACGCGGGTCGCCGGGCCGGGCGGCTCTCGCCGTATGGTCCGCATGGGGAGAACGGCCGCGGGAGGGCGGGCGTGAGCCCCGCATCGGAAGAGGCGCGCAGGCCTGCGCGCAACCTCGCGAGCAACCTGGACAGCGAGCGGCTCACCGCGCATCTCGACACGATGTGGCGCATCCGCGCTTTCGAGGAGGCCGCCCTGCGCGGGCTCTCGGAGGGCCTTGTGCGTGGGGCGATCCACCCTTCGATCGGCCAGGAGGCGGTCGCCGCCGCCGTGTGCCTCAACCTCGCGCGCAGCGACCTCATCCTCTCCACCCATCGCGGCCACGGCCACACGCTGGCCAAGGGCGCGGACGCGCGCGCGATGATGCGCGAGCTGCTCGGCCGTGCCGGCGGCACCTGCGGCGGCAAGGGCGGCTCTATGCACATCGCCGACTTCTCGGTGGGCATGCTCGGCGCGAACGGCGTCGTCGGCGCGAACATCCCCATCGCCGTCGGTGCGGCCCACGCGATCGCCTTGCGCGGCGGCTCCGAGATCGTCGCCTGCTTCTTCGGGGACGGCGCCATCAACCGCGGTCCGTTCCTCGAGGGGCTGAACTGGGCGAAGATCTTCCGCCTGCCGGTCCTGTTCGTCTGCGAGGACAACGCCTGGTCCGCGACGACCCGCACCGCGGACCTGACGGCCGGTGAGGGCGCCGCGGCCCGGGCGCTGAGCCTCGGCATCCCCGCGGAGATCCACGACGGCAACGACGCGATCGCGCTCGACGCCGCCGCGCGCGACGCCATCGCCGCAGTGCGGGCGGGGGAGGGGCCCCGGCTGATGCACGTGCGCACCTATCGCATGACCGGCCACACCGCGGCCGACGCCGCAGCCTACCGCGATCCCGCCGAGGTCGAGGCCTGGCGCGGCCGCGACCCGATCGCGCGGCTCGCCGCCGCGCTCGCCGAGGCGGGCGTCGATCGCGGGCGGCTCGAGGCAGCGCGCGGGCGGGCCGAGGCGGAGATGGCCGACGTGCTCGACGACGCGCGCGCGGCGCCCTGGCCCGAGCTCGCCGCCGCCTACGCCGATGTGCAGGATGTCGGCGACCCCGCCGAGCGGGCGTATTGAGAGGAGGACGGGCCGAGATGGGAACCACGACCTACCTCGCGGCCTCGACCCGCGCGCTCGCCGAGGAGATGGCGCGCGACCCCACCGTCTGGGCGCTCGGGGAGGACCTCGGCCGCGGCGGCGTCTTCGGCCAGTACAAGGGCCTGCAGGAGCGCTTCGGGTCCGCGCGCATCGCGGACACGCCCATCTCCGAGGCCTGCATCATGGGTGCCGCGGTGGGGGCCGCGATGGCGGGCACCCGGCCCGTGGTCGAGATGCGGTTCTCGGATTTCGCGCTGTGCGCCACGGACGAGCTGATCAACCAGGCGGCCAAGGCGCGCTTCATGTTCGGCGGGCAGGCCAAGGTGCCGCTCGTCGCGCGCCAGCCGATCGGCATGTGGCGCTCCTCCGCCGCGCAGCATTCGCAATCGCTCGAGGCCTGGTACGCCCACGTGCCGGGGCTCGTCGTGGTGGCGCCGGGCACGCCCGCGGACAATCTCGGCCTCCTCAAGAGCGCCATCCGCGCCGACGATCCGGTCGTCTACCTCGAGCACAAGGACCTGTGGGCCGCGGAGGCCGAAGTGCCCGACGCGGAGCACCTCGTGCCGCTCGGCGTCGCCGACGTGGCGCGGGCGGGGCGCGACGTGACGGTCGTCACCTGGTCGGCCATGCGCCGCACCTGCGTCGCCGCCGCGCAGACGCTCGCGGGGGAGGGGATCGAGGCCGAGGTGATCGACCTGCGCACCCTCTGGCCCTGGGACCGCGACGCCGTGCTCGCCTCCGTGGAGCGCACCGGGCGCCTCCTCGTCGTGCACGAGGCGGTCACCGTCGCCGGCTTCGGCGCGGAGATCGCAGCCTTCGTCGCCGAGCATCTGCATCATCGCCTGCTCGCGCCGGTGCGCCGCCTCGGCGCGCCGCGCATCCCCATCGCCTACGCGCCGCCGCTCGAGAATGCGGCGCGGGTGACGCCCGACGCGATCGCCGGGGCGGTGCGAGCCATGCTCGCGCCCGTCGCCGCGCGCGCGTCCTGAGAAACGAGAACAGGGAGGAACGACAATGCGCATCTGGAAGCCCTTCGCGGTCTTCGCCGCCGCCGCCGCCCTCGTGCTGCCGCTCGCCGGCGGCGCGGGCGCGCAGGACTACAAGGAGGAGTACCGCGTCTCCACCGTGGTGCCGCCGCCCTTCCCCTGGGGCATCGCGGCGCAGCGCTGGGCCGATCTCGTGGCCGAGCGCACCGACGGGCGCATCGTCATGAAGCTCTACCCGGGCGCGCAGCTCGTGCAGGGCGAGCAGACCCGCGAGTTCACGGCGATGCGCCGGGGCATCATCGACATGGCGGTGGGCTCGACCATCAACTGGTCGCCGCAGATCCCGGAGATGAACGTCTTCGCGCTGCCCTTCCTGATGCCGGACTATGCGGCGCTCGACGCGCTGACGCAGGGGCCCGTCGGCGAGCGCATCTTCGAGCTGATCGAGGAGAACGGGGTCGTGCCCCTCGCCTGGGCCGAGAACGGCTTTCGCGAGGTGACGAACTCCCAGCGCCCGATCCGCACCCCCGCGGACATGGAGGGGCTGAAGATGCGCGTCGTCGGCTCGCCGATCTTCAACGACATCTTCACGGCGCTCGGCGCGAACCCGACGCAGATGTCCTGGGCCGATGCCCAGCCGGCGCTCACCACCGGCGCCGTCGACGGGCAGGAGAACCCGCTGACGATCTACACCGTGCTCAAGATGCACGAGCTCGGCCAGACGAACGTCAGCCTCTGGCACTACGTCGCCGACCCGCTGATCTTCGCGGTCAACCAGGAGGTCTGGGACAGCTTCACCGAGGAGGACCAGGGCATCGTGCGGCAGGCGGCGCTCGACGCCGGTGCGCACGGCATCGAGGTGGCGCGCAACGGGCTCACGGGCGAGGACCAGAGCCTCGTCACGGAGATCGAGGGCTACGGCGTGACCGTGGTGCGCCTCACCGACGAAGAGCGGCAGGCATTCGTCGAGGCGACGCGCCCGGTCTACGAGAAGT
The DNA here is from genome assembly GCF_052380005.1 of Salinarimonas sp. NSM. Taxonomy (NCBI): domain Bacteria; kingdom Pseudomonadati; phylum Pseudomonadota; class Alphaproteobacteria; order Hyphomicrobiales; family Salinarimonadaceae; genus Salinarimonas; species Salinarimonas sp. NSM. Next base: position 31,198 of record NZ_JBQTCJ010000035.1, on the reverse strand, counting down.
GGCGCGAGACGATCGGCGCCGACCTCGTGACCATGGCCGAGGAGTCGGTCGCCAATCGGTGACGTTCGACGGCGCGGCGCCCCTTCTCCTTCCCTTTGGGGGAAGTTGGCGCCGGCGAAGCCGGTGACGGATGGGGCACGCCGTAAGGCGTGTTCCGCGAAGCGGAAAACCGCGGTGTCCGGGTTCGCACGTCGATTTCGGCTTCGCCGAACGCGCGTTCCGCACGCCCCATCCGTCTCGTCGCCTTCGGCGCCGATCCACCTTCCCCTAAAGGGAAGGAGAGGGTCCGGTGCGCGAGGCGGCGCGATGCGAGCCGATCACGACGAGCCGAGCATGAGCACCGACGACGACCCCCTCACCGACTCGCGCGACACCGCCCGCACCGAAGCCCCCGAGAACCTCGCGCCGCACGCCCGCGTGCCGGTGAAGATCGAGGAGGCGCTCGGCGCGCTCGCGATGGCGCTCATCGTCGCGATCTCCTTCGGCAACGTCGTTGTGCGCTACCTCACCAACGTGTCCTTCGCCTTCACCGAGGAGTTCTCGGTCTTCCTGCTCGTGTTCATGACCTTCGTCGGCGCCTCGGCCGCCTTCGCCACGAACGAGCACATCCGCATCACCTTCTTCCTCGACCTGATGAGGCCGCGCACGCGGCTCCTGGCGGAGGCCGCGACGCTCCTGGCCACGACGGCGATGTTCGCGCTGATCGTCTATTACGGTGCGCAGGTGACTTATGACGAGTGGTACTGGGAGGAGACCTCGCCGGGGCTCGGCTACCCGGCCTGGATCTACACGATCTGGCTCCCGCTCCTCTCGCTCGCAATCCTGGGCCGCGTGATCGGCCGGGCGATCGCGCTCTTCCGCGGGCGGGTGCGCTGATGGATCCGAACCTGATCCTGCTCCTCGCCTTCGCCCTCCTGCTCGCCGTCGGCACGCCGATCGCCGTGGCGCTCGGTGTCGCCGGCGCCATCGGCATCGTCATCGGGCTCGACCTCACCGCGCTCGCGATGGTGGGGACGAACACCTACAACGCGGTGGCGAAGTACCCGCTCATCGCCATCCCGCTCTTCATCCTCACGGGCATGGTGTTCGAGCGCTCCGGCGTCGCGACCCGCCTCGTCGTCTTCGCGCAGGCGATCGTGGGGCCACGGCGCGGCGGGCTCGCGCTCGTCGCGATCCTGGTCTGCCTGATCATGGGCGGCATGTCGGGCTCGGGCGTCGCCGATGCCGCCGCGGTGGCCACCGTGATGGTGCCCTCCATGCTCAAGGCGGGCTACCCCAAGCCCTTCTCGGCCTCCGTCATCGCGGCCTCCGCGGCGACCGCGATCCTGATCCCGCCCTCGATCGCGCTCATCGTCTACGCGATCATGGTGCCGGGCGTCGATCTGCGCGCGCTCTTCGCGGCGGGGCTCTTCCCCGGGCTGCTGGTGGGCCTCGCCATCGCGGTGCCCACGATGATCCTGTCGCGCAAGCACGATTTCGGCGCGAACGAAGGCTTTGAACGCCCGCCGTTCTGGCGCAGCCTCTACCGCGCGCTGCCGGGCCTGATGGCGCCCGTGATCATCCTGGGCGGCCTGCGCTCGGGGCTGTTCACGCCCACCGAGACGGCGGTCGTCGCCGCCGTCTACGGGCTCCTCGTCGGCACGCTCTTCTACCGCACGATGGGGTTCGCGGAGGTGTATCGCTGCTTCGTCGACGCGGCGAAGATCTCGGGCGTGCTCATGCTGATCATCTCCCTCGCCGGCCTCTTCGCCTGGGCCGGCTCGACCATGGGCGCCTTCCGCGCGGCGGCCGACCTGATCATCGCGCTCTCGGCCTCGGAATGGGTGACCCTCGCCGTCGTCATGGCGCTCCTGCTGCTCGCCGGCATGGTGCTCGACGGCGTGTCGATCTTCCTGATCACCCTGCCGCTGCTCGTGCCGGTGATGCAGACCTTCGGCTGGTCTCAGGTCTGGTTCGGCGTCGTCATGGCGATCAACATCGCCATCGGCCAGGTGACGCCGCCGGTCGCGGTGAACCTGATGGTGACGGCCAAGGTCGCGAACGTGCCCATGGAAACGACCTTCCGCTGGGTGTTCTGGCTCGTCGGCGCGATGGTGGTGGCCCTCGTGCTGGTGATCGTCTTCCCCGAGATCGCGCTGTGGCTCCCGCGCGTGCTCGGGTACCGGGTGAGCTGAGCAATGACGGGCGCGGGTCTCCCCTCTCCCTGGTGGAGAAGGGGCCGGGAGTGTGGAGGCGTCGGGTGAAGGGCGGGAGGCTCGTGCCGGGCGGACGGCATCGGCGGCGGGTGTAAGTCCTGCCCGCCCCACACCCCCCACCCCTCTCCACGAGGGAGAGGGGAGCGCGTCGAGCCGGTGGTTCGGCGCGTCGCGAGCTGATCGGACGAGAGCGAAGGACGGGACGATGACCAACGAGATGACCGGCGGCGAGGTGCTCGCGCGGATGCTGCAGGCGCATGGGGCGGGGCCGATCTTCGGGATGGGGGGCTTCCAGCTGCTGCCGTTCTACGATGCCTGCCGACGGCTCGGGCTCGCGCATTCGCTGATCAACGACGAGCGCTGCGGCGCCTTCGCGGCCGATGCCTATGCGAAGGTGTCGGGCCGCGTCGGCCTCGTCGACGCCACGTTGGGGCCCGGCGCGACGAACCTCGTCACGGGGCTCGTCGAGGCGCTCAACGCCGGCTCGCCGATCGTCGCGATCGTCGGCGACACGCACCGCGCCCATTCCTGGAAGAACATGACGCAGGAGGCGCGTCAGTCCGAGATCCTGCGGCCCGCCGTGAAGGAGCTCATCCGCGTCGAGGTGACGGCGCGCCTGCCCGAGCTCGTGCGCCGCGCCTTCGCGGTGGCGACGACGGGACGGCCCGGGCCCGTCGCGCTGATCGTGCCCGAGGACGTCTGCCACGACACGATCGCGATCGATCCCGAGAGCCTCGTCGCCAATCCCCGCTACCAGATGGCGCCGGCGCTGCGTGCCCGCCCCGACGCGCACGCGCTCGCGGAAGCGGCCGCGCTCCTCGCCACGGCGGAGCGCCCGCTGATCCTCGCCGGCGGCGGCGTGCACATCTCGCGCGCCGCGCAGGCGCTCCAGGCCTTCGCCGAGCGCTTCGGCATCCCCGTCGCGCACACGATGTCCGGCAAGGGCGCGATCGCCTGCGCCTCGCCGCTCTCGGCGGGCCTGTTCGGCCGCTACGACCGTATCGCCAACGGCCTGATCGCCGAGGCCGACGTGCTGCTGGCCATCGGCTGCAAGCTCGGCGAGATCGCCACCAAGCGCTACACCGTGCCCCCGCCGGGCAAGACGCTGATCCATCTCGACATCGTCGCGGAAGAGATCGACCGCACCTATCCCGCCGCCGTGGCGCTGTGGGGCGACGCCAAGGCCGGCGTCAACGCCTTGAACGATGCGCTCGCCGGCAAGGCGCCGCCCCCGGCGCGCTCCGCCTGGGCCGACCAGGTGGTCACGCGCATGGCGGCGTGGCGCGAGAGCGCCCGCGAGAGGCTGGAGAGCGAGGAGGTGCCGGTCTCGATGGGCCGCCTGATCGGCGAGCTCAACCGCCTCCTGCCGGCGGACGCCGTCCTCGTCGCCGACGGCGGCTTCGCCGCGCATTGGGGCGGGTTGCTGTTCGACCAGCGGCAGGCCGGGCGCGGCTTCCTGCCGGACCGCGGCTTCGCCTCGATCGGCTACGGGCTGCCCGGCGCCATGGGCGCGAAGCTCGCCGCGCCCGAGCGGCCGGTGATGGCGATCACCGGGGACGGGGGCTTCAACATGGTGCTCGGCGAGCTCGAGACCGCCCGGCGGATGGGGCTCGCGGTGACGATCATCGTCGTCAACAACGCGGCCTCCGGCTACGTGAAGGCGCTCCAGCACCTGATGTACGGCGAGGGCGCCTACCAGTCCTCCGACCTCGCCGAGACGAACTACGCCCGCGTCGCCGAGGCGATGGGCTGCGGGGGCGTGCGCGTCGAGACGCCGGACGCGCTCGCGCCGGCCTTGAAGCAGGCGCTGGCGCACGCGGACGGGCCCTTCGTCGTCGACCTCGTGGTCACCCGTGATCCGGCGAAGATGCTCCCGGCCGCCGACAGCCGTGCGGTCCAGGTGAAGAAGGGCGACCGTGTCGCGTGATCCCATCCTCGCCGACACCATCACCCGCCTGCCCGAAAGCGCGGCGGGGGCGGTCGTGGTCAGCGGCTCGCACGGGGGCGTCTACGCGGCCTACGTCGCGCGGCGCGATGGCGTGCGGGCGGTGATCCTGAACGACGCGGGGGTGGGCAAGGACGACGCCGGTATCGGCGGGCTCCCCTGGCTCGACGCCGCCGGCATGGCGGCGGCGACGGTGTCCGCCGCCTCCGCCGACATCGGCGACGCCGCCGACATGATCTCGCGCGGGATCGTCTCGCACGCGAACGCCCGCGCCGCCGCGCTCGGCGTGCGGCCCGGCCAGGCATGCGCCGAGGCCGCCGCCCTCTTGGAGGCGGCCGCGATGCCGGACGGCGCGTTCGCGCCGCTCGCCGAGACGCGCCGGGTCGAGACGCCGCGGGGCGCGCGCCGGCCGCTCGTCCTCGTCGACAGCGCGGCGCTCGTGCGGGCGGGGGAGGACGACGGTGCCGTGGTGGTGACGGGCTCGCACGGGGCGCTGTTCGGGAGCGACCCGAAGAACGCCCTCAAGGCCGACGCGGCGCTCGCGCTCTTCAACGACGCCGGTGGCGGCGTCGGCACGACGCGGCTGCCGGCGCTCGAGGCCCGCCGCATCGCCGCCGCCACCGTCGCCGCCGCGAGCGCGCGGATCGGCGATGCGCGCTCGACGCACGACGACGGTGTCGTCTGCGCGCTCAACGCCCGTGCGGCGGCGCTCGGCGGGTGCGTGGGCATGCGGGCACGCGACCTCGTCGCGCTGGCCCTGCGGGCGTGAGCCGGCAGGATGGGCGGCAGCTCGCCGGTGGGTCGACGCCGAAGGTGGCGTTCCGGAAAACTCAGCCGACCGGAAAACCGTCTTGACACCCTCTGCGCCGCGGCCATACTTAGCCGAATGGCTAACCTAGACGCCGTCTTCCACTGCCTCGCCGATGCGACCCGCCGCGCCGTCGTCGCGCGCCTGGCGGCGGGCCCCGCTCCCGTGTCGGCACTCGCGGAGCCGCACGCCATGGCGCTGCCGAGCTTCATGAAGCATCTCCGGGTGCTGGAGGACGGCGGCTGGATCGAGACCCGCAAGGAAGGGCGCGTGCGGATCTGCCGGCTGAGGCCGGACGCAGCGCGCGCGGCGGAGGATTGGCTCGGCCGCCAGCGCGGCATCTGGGAAGCGCGACTCGACAGGCTCGACGCGCTCATCACCGAAGAGACGAACGGGAGGACGGAAGCATGACGCACGATCCCAAGCTCGACCTCGTGCTCGAGCGCACCTTGCGGGCGAGCCCCGCGCAGCTCTGGCGCGCCTGGACCGAGCCGGACCTGCTCGCGCGCTGGTTCGCGCCGCACCCTTGGACGGTGGCGCGAGTGTCGATCGCCCCCGCGCCGGGCGGCGTCTTCTCCCTCGTGATGGCGTCGCCGGAGGGCGTCGAGATGGAGGAAAGCCCGGGCTGCGTGCTTCTCGCCGAGCGCGAGAGGCGCCTCGTTTGGACCGACGCGCTCGGGCCCGGCTTCCGTCCCGGGGCGCAATCGTTCATGACCGCGGACGTCTCGATGGAGGCGGTGCCCGGTGGGACGCGCTATCGCGTCGTCGTGCTGCACAAGTCCGGAGAGGACCGCGACAAGCACGAGGCGATGGGGTTCCACGAGGGCTGGGGCACCTGTGCGGCGCAGCTCGACGCGCTGGCATCCGGCCTCTGAGCCCGATCGGCGGCACAAAAGAAAAAAGCAAGGCTCGCGCCTTGCTCGGGGAGGTTCTCTCGTTTTCGAGATGTTGGCCGGTCTCTCGCGAACCGACGCCCGGTAGCGGTTGATGCCCGCGGGCTTGTGCCTCGTTTCCTCCCAGACTTGGGCCGCACCCCTCGAACACGTCGAAGACAGCGTGTCTTGGTGCGGGCTTCTTAGCGCGTCGTTACGCGCTTGTCACGTCCTTGTGCATCGTGTGCCCTCACTTTTCGCATATGGGTATTCCCGCGTCAGCGGTCACGGAACCGCCACGGATGCGGCGGAGAGACGAAAAGCGCCGGGTGGCCTTGTCATCGGGCGCGCATCCGTATTGTGTGCGACACGCGCGGCGGTGCGGCGAACCCGTCCGCCGCGCGCCGCGCCCACGCCCGAGGACGACATGCGTCTTTCCCGTTATTTCCTGCCCACCCTCAAGGAGACGCCGCGCGAGGCGGAGATCGTCTCCCATCGCCTGATGCTGCGCGCCGGCCTGATCCGCCAGCAATCCGCCGGGATCTTCTCCTGGCTGCCGATCGGCAAGCGCGTGCTCGACCGCATCAGCACCATCGTGCGCGAGGAGCAGGACCGGGCGGGCGCGATCGAGATCCTGATGCCGACGATCCAGTCGGCCGAACTCTGGCGCGAGAGCGGGCGCTACGACGCCTACGGCGCCGAGATGCTGCGCATCCGGGACCGGCACGAGCGCGACATGCTCTACGGGCCGACGAACGAGGAGATGGTCACCGACATCTTCCGCTCGTACGTGCGTTCCTACAAGGACCTGCCGCTCAACCTCTACCACATCCAGTGGAAGTTCCGCGACGAGATCCGCCCGCGCTTCGGCACGATGCGCTCGCGCGAGTTCCTGATGAAGGACGCCTACTCCTTCGATCTCGACGAGGCGTCGGCGCGGCACGCCTACAATCGCATGTTCGTGGCCTACCTGCGCACCTTCGCGCGGCTGGGGCTGAAGTCGATCCCGATGCAGGCGGACACCGGCCCGATCGGCGGCAACCTCTCCCACGAGTTCATCATCCTCGCCGAGACCGGCGAGAGCGAGGTGTTCTGCCACACGGACTATCTCGGCTTCGACACCCCGCCGGCGGACACCGACTTCGAGGACGCCGCCGGCCTCCAGGCGATCGTCGACCGCTGGACCTCGCTGTACGCCTCCACCGACGAGAAGCACGACGAGGCGGCCTGGGCGCAGGTGCCCGAGGGCAAGCGGGTCGCCGCGCGCGGCATCGAGGTCGGGCACATCTTCTACTTCGGCACGAAGTACTCCGAGCCGATGCGGGCCGTCGTCACCGGACCGGACGGGCGCGAGCACCCGGTCCACATGGGCTCCTACGGGGTCGGCCCCTCCCGCGTAGCAGCCGCCGCCATCGAGGCGGGCCACGACGAGGCGGGCATCGTCTGGCCGGACGCGATCGCGCCGTTCGACGTGGCGCTCTTGAGCCTCAAGGCGGGCGATTCGGCGGTGGACGCCGCCTGCGAGGGCCTCTACCGCGATCTCCAGGCGGCGGGCCTCGCGGTGCTCTACGACGACCGGGACGATCGTCCGGGCGCCAAGTTCGCGACCGCCGACCTGATCGGCCTGCCCTGGCAGGTGATCGTCGGCCCGAAGAGCCTCGCCGAGGGCAAGGTCGAGCTCAAGCGCCGGCGCACCGGCGAGCGCGAGCTCCTCGCGATCGCGGACGTGATCCCGCGGCTGACGGGACGGTGAGGGCGGAGCGGACGATGGCCGACGCGGGTGGGACGCGACCCTTCTCGGGCTTCGAGTGGATGCTCGCCGGGCGCTACCTGCGCACCCGGCGGCGCGAGGGCTTCGTCTCGGTCATCGCCGGCTTCTCCTTCATCGGCATCATGCTCGGCGTCGCGACGCTGATCATCGTGCTCTCGGTGATGAACGGCTTCCGCAACGAGCTGCTCTCCAAGATCGTGGGCATGAACGGCCACGTCTTCATCGCCCCGATCGACCGGCCGCTGACCGACTTCGCCGAGGTCGCCGCGACGGTCGAGGCCCTGCCGGGCGTAGTGCGTGCCGTGCCGACCGTCGAGGGCCAGGCCTTCGCCTCCTCCACCGTGCAGGGCGGCGGCGTGCTCGTGCGCGGCGTGCGCCCGCAGGACCTCGCCGGGCTCGACCAGATCGCCGGCAACATCGTCGGCGGCTCGCTCGAGACCTTCTCGGAGGGGGAGGGCGTCGCCGTCGGCGCGCGGCTCGCGAGCTCGCTCGGCCTGCTGCCGGGAGACACGCTCACGCTGATCTCCCCGCGGGGCGCGACGACGCCCTTCGGCACGGCGCCGCGGATCAAGGCCTATCCGATCGCCGCGATCTACGAGGTCGGCATGACGGAGTTCGATTCGGCCTTCGTCTACATGCCGCTCGAGGAGGCGCAGGCCTACTTCAACCGCGCCGGCGACGTCACCGTCGTCGAGGTCTTCCTCGACGACGCGGAGGAGGTCGGCGCCGCACGGGCGGCGATCGAGGCCGCCGTAGAGCGGCCGATCTTCCTCACCGACTGGACCCAGCGAAACGCGAGCTTCTTCTCGGCGCTGCAGGTCGAGCGCAACGTCATGTTCATCATCCTCACGCTGATCGTGCTCGTCGCGGCGCTCAACATCGTCTCGGGGCTGATCATGCTCGTGAAGGACAAGTCCGCCGACATCGCGATCCTGCGCACGATGGGCGCGACCCGCGGCTCGGTGATGCGGGTCTTCCTGATCACCGGCGCCTCGATCGGCATCGTGGGCACCATCGCCGGCCTCGCGCTCGGCGTCGTCTTCACGCTCAACATCCAGGCGATCCAGGACGTGATCGCGCGCATCACCAACCAGACCCTCTGGGATCCGACGGTGCGGTTCCTCTCGGAGATCCCCGCCGAGATCGACTGGTCCGAGGTCGGATCGGTGCTCGCCATGGCCATGGGCCTGTCGCTTCTGGCGACGCTCTACCCCTCTTGGCGGGCGGCGCGGCTCGATCCCGTCGAAGCGCTGCGCTACGGATGAGCCGCATGGACGATGAGCCGAAGGCCCGAGAGACGGGCGAGAGCGGGGCGGCGAGCGAGACGCCCGCGCTGTTCCTGAGCCGCGTGGCGCGCTGGTATCCGCAGAGCGAGGGCCGGCTCGACATCCTCAAGAGCGTCGACTTCGCCGTCTGGCCCGGCGAGATCGTCGCGCTCGTGGCGCCGTCGGGCACCGGCAAGTCGACCCTGCTCCACGTCGCGGGCCTGCTCGAGCGGCCCGACGACGGCGAGGTCTACGTCGGCGGCGAGCCGACGGCGCACATGGACGATGCCGGCCGCACGCGGCTGCGGCGCGAGGAGATCGGCTTCGTCTACCAGTTCCACCACCTGCTGCCCGAGTTCTCGGCGCTCGAGAACGTGGTCATGCCGCAGATCATCCGCGGCCTGAAGAAGGCCGAGGCCCGCGAGCGCGCCGGCGAGCTCCTCGCCTTCCTCGGTCTCGGCGACCGGCTCGCGCATCGCCCGGCGGAGCTGTCGGGCGGCGAGCAGCAGCGCGTCGCCATCGCGCGCGCGGTGGCCAACGCCCCGCGCATCCTCCTCGCCGACGAGCCCACCGGCAACCTCGACCCGCAGACCTCCGCCCACGTCTTCCAGACGCTCGTCTCGCTCGTGCGCGCCTCGGGCCTCGCGGCGGTGATCGCCACGCACAATCACGAGCTCGCCCGACGCATGGACCGCTGCGTCTCGATCCGCGACGGGCGTGTCGTCGAGCTCGCGCTGCCGGGCGGCGCGGCATAAACCACATTGAAAAGATGGTGTTTGAGACCTGACGGAACGGGGCGTTCCGGTCTGTCCGTTAACCTTGACAGCAGGGCGTACGAAGAGAGAACTTTTGTTCCGAACGAAGATGGAACAGAATGGAACGGTCGAAGCGCGGCCGGGAACGCCGGTCGCACCTCAAGCCACGGAGGCCGCCATGTCCCGTCTCGTGATCCTCACCCGCCGCGCCCGCCTTCCGCTGCGCGCCACCGCCGAGACCGCCATGGAGGTCGTCTCCCTCGCCGTCTTCGTCGCGATGGTCGCCGCCTGGGCGAGCATCGGCGCGTGAGCGGTGCCCGGTCCGAGGTTCTCTGCCACTGCGCGTGCCGCGCTGAAACGCGAAGCGACCTTCGTGCGTTATCGGGTCGCGGCGAGCGACGCCGCGGCCGATCACGAGGGAGGGTGCGGTGAGATCCTGGGGCGACGTCAATCGGGTGCTGAACGGCATGGTGCGCGAGGGCCGCATCGCGTCCTTCCGCTCCAACGCGGCGGAAGCGCGCCAGACGGGGTCGCTCGAGATCGCGATCGTCCCCGCCGCCGGCGCAGACAAGGAGACGGCCCGCCGCGAGGCGCTGCGCGAGCTCGCCCGCCTCGGCGTCACCGCGCAGGTGCACGCGGAATAGGGCGGCCGTGCGGGGCGCCGATGCCGGCCGGTCGAGAAATCGTTTCGTCACCGAAAAACCGGTTGCGCCCCGCGGCACCTCTGGCTATATCCCCTCCACCAACACGGACGTCCCCGTCCGGAGCGCCCAGGTAGCTCAGTTGGTAGAGCATGCGACTGAAAATCGCAGTGTCGGTGGTTCGATTCCGCCCCTGGGCACCATTCTCATCCCGTTCTGATCACGAGATGCCGTGGCCGTCCGTCGGCTCACGCCGCGACGCGCCTCCTCCCCGCAGGGGAGGCCGGAGGCCGCAGGCCGGAGGGTGGGGAGGGCAGCGACGCCGTTCGCTCGTATGATCCAACGGCCCCACCGCCAGCGCGAATCGCGGACTCCTTCCCTGCGGGGAGGACGCGGGTCGCGCATGCGGCGGAACGCGGACGAGCCTGCGGCCGGGATCTCCGCAGGGTCTTGCGCGCCGGCTCCCGGGCGCTTATCTCAATCCTGTCGGGGCAACCCGGCTATGGTCGTAGAGGCAGAGTGAAATAGGCGTTCAAGACTCGGGTGCGACTCCCGACGCCTCCACCAGGAACGCACGTGACGCCCCTCGGGCGACGTGCGTTGCCGCTGGGGGCGAACCAGGATCGATTGGGCGCGGTAAAGGCTAGGCTGCGACTAGGCTGAGCTACGGCCTTGATAGTGCAAAACCACAAGTGCCAACGACAACGTTGCCACTTCCGAGGTGCGCCTCGCGGCGTGACTTCGATGCGCTAGGGTAAGCGTGGAAACAGAACCGGGGGCTTCGGCCCCCGGACCCGTTTCCAGCCGGGGCTTCGGCCCCCGGACCCGTTCTTGCCGATCAGAATCGACGGGCAGCGTTCATGCGATCGTCGTCGTGACCGCGATGTTGCCCTGCGTGGCGTGCGAGTAGGGGCATATGCCGTGCCCGGCCTCGGCGACGCGCTCGGCCTCGGCGCGGTCGACGCCCGGCATGGTCACGACCAGGTCCACCGTCAGCCCGAAGCCCTTGTCGCTGCGCGGCCCGATCCCCACCGTCGCGGTGACGGTGGCGTCGTCGGGGACGCGCGCGAGGCTCCCGTCCTGGCTCGTCGCGAAGCGCATGGCGCCGAGATAGCAGGCGGCGTAGCCCGCGGCGAAGAGCTGCTCGGGGTTCTTGCCCTCGCCCGAGCCGCCGAGCGCCTTGGGGGGCGTGAGGTCGAAGGCGATCGCGCCGTCCTCTGTGCGCACGTGGCCCTGGCGGCCGCCGCCCGTCGCCGTAGCGGAAATCCGGTACTTGGTGTCGATCGACATGACGTCTCCTTCTAATCGCTCACGATTGAATCGTGCACGATGCTTAGCGCAATGCGCGCCCGGACGCAAGGGCTTGCGACAGGATCGTGCGCGATATAAATCCGGCGAGACGGATCCGGCGCGGGAGGGTGACGATGCGCACCGAGCACATGCTGTGCCTGAGCCTGCACGCCGCCTCGCGGGCGATGACGCGCGCCTACCAGCCGCTGCTCGACGCGCTCGGCCTCACCTACCCGCAATACGTCGTGCTGATGACGCTCTGGGACGAGGACTCGCAGCCCGTGGGCGCCATCGGCCGCCGGCTGATGCTCGACACCAACACGCTCACCCCCATGCTCAAGCGCATGGAGGCGGCGGGCCTCGTGCGCCGCAGCCGCAGCGCGCTGGACGAGCGGCAGGTGATCGTCTCGCTGACCGAGGCCGGCCGCGCCATGGAGGCCCGCGCCGCGCACGTGCCGGCGCGGATCGTCGCGGCGACGGGGCTCTCCCCCGAGGCGCTGCGCGACCTCAACGCGCGGGTGACGGCGCTCAAGGACAGCCTGGGGCGCGAGGAGTAGACCCGGGGCGCGCGGCGGCGAGCCTCACCGCCCCGGCCGCATCCCCGGCAGGAGGCCGAGTGGGTTCTCGGAGAGCGCGGCTCGGTCGGGCGTGTCGATCGCCGGCTGGGAGCGGAAGGCGGCCCAGAGGCTCTCGACGTAAGTCTTCTCGAGGTCCTTGACGATCAGCACGATGCGCGTGCGCCGGTCGGCGCTCGGCCAGGCGTCGAGCACGGCGGGCACGTGCAGGACGTGCTGGACGCCGTGGATGACGACGGGCTTCTCCGGGCTCTCGGCGAGCGCCACGATGCCCTTCATGCGCAGGAGCTTCGGCCCCTGTGTCGCCCGCAGCATGTCGAGGAAGAGGTCGAGCGCGCGCTGCGGCACCGGCTCCTCCGCCGTCAGGCAGAAGGCGCGGATCGAGGCGTCGTGGCGGTTGGGGTCGTGGGCGTGGTGGTGATGGCCGTGGTCGTGGTGATCGTGCTCGCCACCGTGATCGTGACCATGGCCATGGTGGTGATGATCGCCCGTGTGCTGCGCCGCATGCGCCTTCGCCTCCGCCGCGGCGACGCCCTCCGCCGAGAGCCAGGCGACCACGTTCCCGGGCTTCGCCGCGAGGTCGAACAGGCCGCGGCCGACGATCTCCCGCGCGGGGATCGCGCCGCCGACGGCCTCGTGGAGCCGCGCGCCGGGCGCGAGCGCCGCGAGGCGGGCGGCGAGCGCGGCCTTCGTCTCGGCGTCGGCGAGGTCGCCCTTGGTGATCACGATCTCGTCCGCCACCGCGACCTGCCGCACCGCCTCCTCGTGCGCATCGAGCGTCGCCGCGCCGACGACCGTATCGACCAGCGTGACCACGCCCTCGACGACGTAGCGCAGCGACAGGTAGGGGTGGTAGAGCACCGCGTGCAGGATCGGCGCCGGGTCGGCGAGGCCGGTCGTCTCGATGACCACCCGACGGAACGGCGGGATGCGGCCGTTGTCGCGCTTGCGCAGCAGGTCCTCGAGCGTGGCGACGAGGTCGCCGCGGATCGTGCAGCACAGGCACCCCGCCGAGAGCAGCACCAGGCCCTCGTCCACCGTCTCCATCAAGAGATGATCGAGCCCCACCTCGCCGAACTCGTTGACGATCACCACCGTGTCAGCGAGGTCCGCATCCTGCAGCAGCCGGTTGAGCAGCGTCGTCTTGCCGGCACCGAGGAAGCCGGTGAGGACGGTGAGCGCGATGGGGTCGGGGCGGCGGGTCATGGGTGGCCTCTCGTACTGACCGGCGCGCTACTCCCGCGGACGTCCGAAGTCCGGCGCCGGCGCGTCCTGGCCTTCGGAGACGATGCCGCGGCGGATGGCGCGGGTGCGGCTGAAGAGGGCGTGGAGCGTCTCGCCGTCGTCCCAGCGAATGGCGCGGGCGAGCGCCGAGAGGTCCTCGTTGAAGCGCCCGAGCATCTCCAGCACGGCCTCCTTGTTGTTGAGGAAGACGTCGCGCCACATCGTCGGGTCCGAGGCGGCGATGCGGGTGAAGTCGCGAAAGCCGCCGGCGGAGAACTTGATCACCTCGGATTGCGTGACCTGCTCGAGGTCCGCCGCCGTGCCGACGATGTTGTAGGCGATGAGATGGGGCACGTGGCTGGTGATGGCGAGGACGAGGTCGTGGTGGGGCGCCGACATGATCTCGACCGCCGAGCCCATCCCCTCCCACAGCGTCCGGGTGCGCTCGATCGCGTCGGGATCGGTGCCCTCGGCGGGCGTGAGGATCGCCCAGCGGTTGACGAACAGCGTGGCGAATCCCGCCTCGGGGCCCGACTGCTCGGTGCCGGCGACGGGGTGGGCCGGCACGAAGTGCACGCCGGCCGGCAGGTGCGGGACGACCGCCGCGATCACCGCGCCCTTCACCGAGCCGACGTCCGAGACGATGGCGCCCGGCTCGAGCACCGGGCCGATCGCGGCCGCGACCGCGCCGCAGGCGCCGACCGGCACGCACAGGACGACGCAATCCGCCTCGCGCGCGGCCTCGGTGGCGTCGGCGTAGACGGCGTCGGCGAGGCCGAGCGCCTGCGCGCGGGCGCGCACGTCGGCATCGGCGTCGGCGGCGACGATCGTGCCGGCGAGGTTCTGCCGGCGCGCCGCGAGCGCGATCGAGGAACCGATCAGCCCGAGCCCGACGAGGGCGAGACGGGCGAACAGCGGTTCCTCGCGGGGCGGGCCCAGCCTCTCAGGCATCCCGGCTCTCCGGGGCTCGTCCCGCCAGGAAGTCGCGCAGGGCCTCGATCACGAGGCGGTTGGCCGCCTCCGTTCCGATGGACAGGCGCAGCGCGTTGGGCAGGCCGTACCCGTCGATGCGCCGCAGCACGAGACCACGTGCGGTGAGGAAGGCGTCCGCCTCCCGCGCCGTGCGCCCGGGGGTCTCGGGGAAGTGGATCATCAGGAAGTTCGCCACGCTCGGCGTCACAGTGAGGCCGAGCGCCTCGATCTCGCGAACCAGGATCTCCGCCCAGGCCTCGTTGTGGGCGACGGAGGCGGCGACGAAGGCCTCGTCCTCGATCGCGGCGGCGCCTGCCGCGAGCGCGGCGGAGTTCACGTTGAAGGGCGGGCGGATGCGCTCGAGCGCGTCGACCACGTGGGCGGGGCCGACCATCCAGCCGAGGCGCAGGGCCGCGAGCCCGTAGACCTTCGAGAACGTGCGCGTCATCACGACGTTCTCGGTGGTGAGCGCGAGCTCGAGGCCCGACCCGTAGTCGTTGCGCCGCACGTACTCGGCATAGGCCGCGTCGAGCACGAGGAGCACGGTGGGCGGCAGCGCCGCGTGCAGGCGGCGGATCTCGTCGAAGGGCAGGTAGGTGCCCGTCGGGTTGTTGGGGTTGGCCAGGAACACGATCCTGGTGCGCGGGGTGACGCACGCGAGGATCGCGTCGACGTCCGTCGTCCAGGCACGCTCGGGTGCGACCACGGGGGTGCCGCCGGCGGTGAGGATGGCGATGCGGTAGACGAGGAAGCCGTGGGCGCTGAACACGCCCTCGTCACCCGGCCCGATATAGGCCTGCGCCAACATCTCGAGCAGCTCGTCCGAGCCGTTGCCGACCACGATGCGCTTGGCGTCGAGCCCGTACTTGCGGGCGATCGCGGCGCGCAGCGCGGTCGCCGCGCCGTCGGGGTAGAGCGCGGGCTTCTCCAGCGCCGCGCGCGCGGCCTCCACCGCCTTCGGCGAGGCGCCGAAAGGGTTCTCGTTCGAGGACAGCTTGTGGGGCGTCACGCCGGGCGGCACCGCGCTCTTGCCGGGCACGTAGGCCTCGATCGCGAGCACGCCGGGCCGGGGCTCCGGGCGGGCGAGGGGGCGCGGCGGCTCCAGGGGCGCGAGAGTGTCGGCGGAAGAGTCAACGGGGGACGGCATTTCTGGGCCTCGTCTGGCCTCGCGACGGCGTGCGGGCTCCCGGCCGGGCGCCGGGCGGCTCGTCCTAGCGCATCGCGGCCGCGATTTCACGTGCTAAGATATCGCGGCCCGGGAGGACGCGGCGGCACGGGCGGCGACGTCGTCCACGTGCAGGCGCGCCGCATGGCTGCCGACCTCGACGATCTCGGACACCGGCGCGCGGCTCGCCTCCAGCGCCGCGACGAGGTCGGACGCGTCGACCCGACCCGGCACGGCGACGAGCGTCGACAGCTCGCCGGCGAGCCCGGTGGTGCAGACGATCTCGCCGCCGAGCGTGGCGATGCCCTCGGCGGCGGCGTCGCGCCAGCGCTCGACGCGCACGGCGTAGAGCACGACCTCGCGCACCGCGGCGTCCGCGAGCGGCTTCGAGATCACGTAGACCGGCGTGCCCGCGGGATGGCCGGGACGCTCGATGAAGGGCAGGCGCGCGATGATCTTCGGCGCGTCGGGCGCCGCGAGCCGGCGCCACCAGGCGCCGGCCGACGCGCCCTGGTCGATGCGGAAGATGCCGAGGTCCCCGCGCGAGGCCTCGACGGCGGCGATCACCGCGGGCGCTCCCTCGTGGGGCACGTAGGGCACCGAGAAGCCGAAGTGGAACCGCGACGAATCGCGCATCGGCGCGTCCCCGCCGGAGACGTCCGCATGCACGGAATACGGCGCCTGCACGAAGGTGAAGGTGCCGATGATCACGCGCCAGATCGACTCGACCGTGTCGAGCGGCAGGATGCCCCGGTGGCGCTCCGCGATCGCCTTCATCACCGCGCTCTCGCGCCCCGGCCGGAAGGCGGAGCCCGACTCGCTCGTCTTCTTGACGGCGATCAGCTCCTCGATGATCGCCCCGCGCTGGATGAGCAGCGCGTGCATCTCGGCATCGATCCGATCGATCTCCCCGCGCAGGGTCGCGAGATCGAGGGGGGCGGGGGCGTCGGGCATGAAGGCCTCGTGTCGTGATCGGCGCAGACACTATGGGAGCGGCGCGAGCACCGAGGCAAGCGCGCACGGGCTAGGAGCTCATCTGTGCGAGCCGGGCAGCAACCCCAGCCGCTCCCGCCCCACCCATCGCCACACCAGCAGCACGGCGGTGAGCGCCAGCCCCCCGGCGAGGCCGAACCAGATGCCGACGCCCTCTAGCCCCACCCAGAAGCCGAGGCCGACCGCGAGCGGCATGCCGAAGAGCCAGTAGCCCGTGAGCGCCATGAACATCGGCACGCGGGTGTCGTGCAGGCCGCGCAGCATGCCCGCCGTCACCGCCTGGGCGCCGTCCACCACCTGGAACAGGGCGGCCATCGCGAGGTAGGACACCGCGAGCGAGACCACGACGGCGTTCGCCGGATCGTCCACGTCGAGGAAGGCGGAGATCAGCAGGCGCGGCGCGCCGATCATCACGAGGCCCATGCACGCCATGAAGCCGACGCCCATGGCGAAGGCGATCCAGCCGGCGCGCGCGATCGCCGCGTGGTCGCCCGCGCCGTAGGCGAGGCCGACGCGCACCGTCGCCGCCATCGAGATGCCCAGCGGCACCATGAAGGAGAGCGAGGCGATCTGGATCGCGATCTGGTGGGCTGCGAGCGCCTCGGTGGAGATCAGCCCCATCAGGAAGACGGCGGCGGAGAAGATCGTCACCTCGAACAGCACGATCGCGGCGATCGGCAGGCCGAGCCGCCAGAGCTGGACGAAGCGCGGCCAGTCGGCGCGCCAGAAGCGGCCGAAGACGCGGTAGCGCCGCGCCCGCCGGTCGGCCAGCACGAGGAGCGCCAGCGCGCCGAAGAGGAAGACGTTCGTGATCGTGGTGGCCCAGCCCGCACCTTCGAGGCCGAGCGCCGGCGCGCCCCAATTGCCGAAGATCAGGGCCCAGTTCAGCGCCGCGTTGACGCCGATCGCGGCGATGCCGACCGCGAGCGCGATCAGCGGCCGCTCCAGCGCGGCGACGAAGTTGCGCAAGGTCAGGTAGAGATAGGCCGGGAGCAGGCACCACATCACGGCGCGCGCGTAGCCCGAGGCCATGTCGGCGAGGACCGGGTCCTGGCCGAGCCAGCCGAGCACGGTGCGGGCGTTCCACAGCATCAGCCAGGCCGGCACGACGAGGAGCGCGCTCGCCCAGAAGCCCTGGCGCACGGTGCGGCGCACCTCGCGCACGGCGTGGCGCTTGCGCCCGCGCTCCGCGGCGATCATCGCCGAGACGGCGCTGAACAGGCCGACGCCGGCAATGAAGCACACGAACATCAGGTTCGAGCCGAGCGCGCCGGCGGCGAGCGCCTCCGGCGACAGCCAGGAGAGCATCAGCACGTCCGTCGCCTGCAGCGACGTCTGCGCGACGTTGGTGAGGATCAGCGGCCAGGCCAGCGTCAGCGTCGCGAGGATCTCGCGCCGCCACGCCCCCTGGCCCGTGGGCGGCGCGGCGGTGAGCGCGTCGGTCGCGGGCTGCATGGCGGGTCTTTCGCGTTGGACCCGCCTTGTAGGGGAGCGATCGCGGCGCGGCTATGGCTGCGACGACACGGGAGGGTGCTCGCGCGTGCATGGCCGGCGCGGCCTCGCATGGCGTACGGCGCCGCGCCTCATGATCGCCGAAGCCGCTCGATCCCGGCAATCACCGAGCGGAATGCACTGATCCTATGGTCACCGGGCATCGTCGCCTCCGCGCGGTCGATGTCGTGACGGGCAGCCGCTAGCTCGTTCAACTGGATAAGGGCGGACGCCCTCCCGAGCAGCGCGTTCGCCGTCTGCTGGCGATCGGCATTCGAGGCGAGCGCGAGCGTGAACGCATCGCGCGCGCGTGCCCAGTCGCGATGATCGACGTGGCGTTCTGCGGTGGCCACATAGCTCTGGAAGGCATCGCGACCCGGCGCTGCAGTCGGCCTGCTGGGCTCCGGATGGAGCGGAGTGGCGCGCGGGACGTCCGTAATGCCGGCGTCGGGTGGGCTTGGCTGCGGTTGACGGGTTGGCGGAGGAGGCTCGCGCGGAACGGCCGGCTGTTCAATTCGCCCGTTTCCAAAAGGCCAAACGCGGAGCAGCCAATCGTCCGCCTCTGGGATCACGAAGACGAATGTGCCACCGACCGCGACAAAACTGACGAACTCACCAACCTTCTTCCTCCACGGGTCCGGGAACATTTTCGTGAAGACGTAAAGGCTAATGAAGAGCAGAATGATGCCCGCGATTGCGGACAAAGGCAACCAATCGTTGTCTGTCCGACCAGGCTGAGCGCCGGGAAGCGTCCGCATCTCCACCGACTGTCCCATGAGCAACAAGGCGCCAAGGAGCAGCACTGCGCTGAACAGAAGCTTCATGACACCTCTCCCGAAGTGCGAGCTACCTTGAATTTAGCATTGGACGTGAGCTTTGCAATACCGGGGCGGGCCTTTCGCCCATCGGCAGCGCCTGCGATCGCGGTCCCGCCCCGCTCCCCTTCGCCCGCGCTGCCGGGTAGCGTGTCGCCATGACCATCGACCACACGCCCGAATCCGGCCGCTCCGACGCCATCGCCCGCGCCACCGCGCATCACGACGGCGGCGCCTTCGCCGCGACCCTCGCGCGGCTCGTCGCGATGCCGACCGAGAGCCAGAACCCCGCGCGCGAGGAGACGCTCCAGGCCTATCTCGCCGAGGCGCTCGCCCCCGCCTTCGCGGCCATGGGCTTCGAGACCGAGATCGTGCGCCATCCCGCGGGTCCCGCGCCCTTCCTGATCGCGCGCCGGCGGGAAGGCGACGACCTGCCGACCGTGCTGGGCTACGGCCACGGCGACGTGGTGCGCGGGCAGGATGCGCAATGGCGCGAGGGGCTCTCGCCCTGGGTCGTGGTGGAGCGCGACGGCGCCTACTGGGGCCGCGGTACGGCGGACAACAAGGGCCAGCACGCGATCGGCATGGCGGCGCTCGCCGCCGTGCTCGAGACCCGCGGCCGGCTCGGCTTCAACGCGACCTTCCTGATCGAGATGGGCGAGGAGATCGGCTCGCCGGGCCTGCGCGAGGTCGCGCGCGATCGGGCGGACGCGCTCGCCGCCGATCTCCTCGTGGCGTCCGACGGGCCGCGGCTCTCCAGGGAGCGCCCGACGCTGTTCCTCGGCGCGCGCGGCGGCTATCCGATCGACTTCGTCGTCGAGGCGCGGGAGGGGGCGCATCACTCGGGGAATTTCGGCGGGCTCCTCGCCAACCCGGCGATCGAGCTCGCCCACGCCCTCGCCTCGATCACCGGCCCGACGGGGGCGATCCGCATCCCGGAATGGACGCCGGGCGCCGTGCCCGAGGCGGTGCGCCGGGCGCTCGCCGACATCGTCCCCGCTCAGCAACCGAGCGGGCCGGCGCTCGATGCATGGTGGGGCGAGCCGGGTCTCACCCCGGCCGAGCGCGTGTTCGCCTGGTCGTCCTTCGAGATCCTCGCGCTCCACGCCGGCGTGCCGGAGGCGCCGGTGAACGCGATCCCCGGCCGCGCCTGGGCACGTGGGCAGCTGCGCTTCCCCGTCGGCGTCGATCCCGACGCGGTGATCCCGGCGCTGCGCCGCCATCTCGGCGCGCACGGGTTCTCGCGCGTGGCGGTCTCGCGCGCCCGCGAGGAGGTGTTCCCGGCGACCCGCACGGATCCGGATCATCCGGCGGTGGCGTTCTGCGCGGCGAGCCTCGCGCGCACGAGCGGCGCGCCGCCGGCGATCCTGCCCAACCTCGGCGGCTCGCTCCCCAACGACGTCTTCGCCGATCTCCTCGGCATGCCGACCGTGTGGGTGCCCCATTCCTATCCCGGCTGCTCGCAGCACGCGCCGAACGAGCACCTGCCGGTCTCGATCGCGCGCGAGGGCCTCGCGCTGATGGCGGGGCTCTACTGGGACCTCGGCGAGCCGGACGCACGCGCGCGGCTCGGGATCGGCTAGCCTCCGCCGAGGGTGCCGTCGAGACGCCGCGCGAAGACGCCCGGCGTCTCGACCGGGCAGGGCAGGGTGCCCGCGTGAGCGAGGAGGTGGTCGTCGCTCGTGACGAGCACCGCTCCGGCGGCGCTCGCCAGCGCCGCGAACTTGCGGTCCGACGGGTCGACGATCAGGCCGAAGGCGGACGGGTCCGGCGCGTCGTCGAAGCGGGCCGCGTCCCGAAACAGCGGCGCCACGTCCTCCCACCGCAGGCGCGGGATGCGTGTCAGGACACGGCGGGTCTCGGCCCGCGTCGCGTCGTCCCACACGAGGGTGAGCGCCTGCGCGCGCACGGCCTCCAGAATGCGCGCGGAGGCGCTGCCCGGGTTGAAGCCGGCGGCGACGAAGGCGTTGGTGTCGACGACGATGCGCATGCGCGCTCCTCGGACGGCGGGGACGGGGCGGCGTGGGGCGGGGCGGCGTGGGACGGGGCGGCGGGAACACGAGCCTCGCACGCCCCGTTCGACAGGCGAACCGTGAATCGCGCGAGGAGGAGACGATGACCGACACGCTCACCCGCGAGGAGGTCCGGGCCGTCGCCGGCCCGATCGACGACGTCACGATCGCCGAGATCATCGCGACCGGCGCCACGAGGGAGGAGCTCGCTCGGGCGCGAGCCTGGCTGGAGAACGACGAGGCCATGCTCAACGAGGGCCGCCACCTCGCCTCCGGCGGCCGCGTCGGCGCCCTCGTCGACATCCTGGCGCCGCAGGACGAGGTCGAGGACCCACGCCTTCCCGATGATCCCGGCCTCACCGAGGGCCCGGGCTTTCCCGATGAGCCCGGCTGAAACGCCGCGGCGCCGCGGGCGTCGGCCGCTCCACACGCGTTCTAGCCCCGCCGCTCCCGCGCGAGCCTGCGCCGCACGCGGCGCCAGAGGCCCTGCTCGCGGGCGTCGCCCCGGCTCCAGGCGGCGGCTTCCTTCGCGGCGGCGATCTCCAGCGCGCGCGGGCCGTGCTGCGCGCGCAGCGCCGCGACGTGCGCGTCGATCTCGGCGCGAGGCACGCGTGCGGCCCGAATCTCGTGGTCCCACAGGCCCCATGCCAGGGTCCCGAGCGGGATCGCCAGCACGGCCAACCAGAAGATGAATTCCGTGGACATAGGGCGCAACCGTATAGCGAAACCGCAATATTCCTGAATTATACTACGCTTCATGGTCCTTCGGCAATCCGGCTCCGTTCTGCCACTGCTGCGCGGGCGCGACTGTGCGCACGTCGCAACGGAGTGTCGTCTGGTGCCCCTGCCGGAGCTGTTCGGAGCCAACCTCAGGCACATCCGCAAGGCAAAGGGCCTGACGCAGAGCGTCCTCGCGGAGCGAATCGAGGTCTCCTCCGACATGATCTCCAAGATGGAGCGGGGTGCGGCGGCGCCTTCCTTCGATACGATCGAGCGTCTGTGCGCCGTGCTGGAGGTGCAACCGACGGCCTTCTTCGGCACGGGCGCCGTCCCGACCACCGCCACCGGGCCGATGGGTGCGCGGGGCATCCTCGTCCAGCGCATCCACGCCACGCTCTCCCGGGCGAGCGAGGACCAGCTGGCGCGCGCCTCCAAGATCGTGCAGGCGCTCGTCGAATAGCCGCGGGCGCGGCTCCGGCTTGGAATTCGGCCCTCCAGGCTCTATGACGCGGGCACGACGAGACGCGGCCGGCCCGGCCGCGGGCGCACGCCAGAGCCGAGACCACGCACGACCATGGCCGCACATACCGTTCCGAAGCCCGCTTCCCGCAACAGCCTCTTCCCGCTCGGCCCGGACGAGACGCCCTACCGCAGGTTGATGCAGGAGGGCGTGCGCGTCGAGCGCATGGGCGATCGCGAGATCCTCGTCGTCGAGGCCGACGCCATCCGGCGGCTCGCCGAGCAGGCCTTCATGGACATCAACCATCTGCTCCGCCCGGGCCACCTGAAGCAGCTCGCCGCCATCCTCCAGGACCCCGAGGCGACGGCGAACGACCGCTTCGTCGCCTACGACCTCCTCAAGAACGCCAACATCGCGGCCGGCGGCGTGCTGCCGATGTGCCAGGACACCGGCACCGCCATCGTCATGGGCAAGAAGGGCCGGCTCGTCTGGACCGACGGCTCCGACGAGGACGCCATCGCCGACGGCGTGCTCGGCGCCTACGAGAAGAGGAACCTGCGCTACTCGCAGCTCGCGCCGCTGTCGATGTTCGAGGAGCGCAACACGAAGAACAACCTCCCGGCCCAGATCGAGATCTACGCGGAGGGCGAGGACGCCTACAAGTTCCTCTTCGTCGCCAAGGGCGGCGGCTCGGCCAACAAGACCTTCCTCTACCAGGGCACGCCCTCGCTCCTGACCAAGGATCGGCTGATGGCGTTCCTTCGGGAAAAGATCCTCACGCTCGGCACCGCCGCCTGCCCGCCCTACCACCTCGCGGTCGTGATCGGCGGCACCAGCGCCGAGCAGACGCTCAAGACGGTGAAGCTCGCCTCGACGCGCTATCTCGACGGCCTGCCGACGGAGGGCTCCGAGGCCGGCCACGCCTTCCGCGATCTCGCGATGGAGGCGGAGATCCACGCCATGACGCAGCAACTGGGCGTCGGCGCGCAGTTCGGCGGCAAGTATTTCTGCCACGACGTGCGGGTGATCCGCCTGCCGCGCCACGGCGCCTCGCTGCCGATCGGGCTCGGCGTCTCCTGCTCGGCGGACCGCCAGGCGCTCGGCAAGATCACGAAGGACGGCGTGTTCCTCGAGCAGCTCGAGACCAACCCCGCCAAGTACATGCCCGAGGTCGACGAGGGCTCGCTCGGCGGAGACGTGGTCGAGATCGATCTGACGCGGCCGATGCCCGAGATCCTGGGCACGCTGAGCCGCCACCCGATCCGCACGCGCCTGTCGCTGACCGGCCCGATCGTGGTGGCCCGCGACCTCGCCCATTCGAAGATCCGCGAGCGGCTCGAGGCCGGGGAGCCGATGCCGGCCTACCTCAAGGACCACCCGGTCTACTATGCCGGCCCCGCCAAGACGCCCGAGGGCTTCGCCTCGGGCTCCTTCGGCCCGACCACGGCGGGGCGGATGGATTCGTACGTCGACCAGTTCCAGGCCGCCGGCGGCTCCATGGTGATGCTCGCCAAGGGCAACCGCTCCTCCCAGGTGCGCGAGGCCTGCCAGAAGCACGGCGGCTTCTATCTCGGCTCGATCGGCGGCCCGGCGGCCCGGCTGGCGCAGGACTGCATCCGCAAGGTCGAGGTGCTGGAGTACCCGGAGCTCGGCATGGAGGCGATCTGGCGGATCGAGGTGGAGAACTTCCCGGCCTTCATCGTCATCGACGACAAGGGCAACGACTTCTTCCGCGAGCTGAACCTGGGCTGAGGCGACGCGCGATGGCCGACACGCTCGATCTCGCGGCGCTGGCCGCCGACCCCCGCGTCGCGATCGCGCGCGACGTGCTGCGCTTCTCGGACTGCGACTCGCTCGGCCACGTCAACAACGTCGTCTACGCCACACTGTGCGAATCCGGGCGCGTCACGTACCTGCGCGAGCGCCTGCCGCAGGCGGAGCGGGCGGGGGTCGCCTTCGTCATCGTCAAGCTCGAGATCGCCTTCGAGGCCGAGCTGCACTACCCCGGCACGGTCGAGACGGCGACCTGGCTCTCGCGCATCGGCCGCACCTCGTTCACGCTCTCCCAGGCGATCTTCTCGGGCGGTCGCCGCGCGGCGACCGCCGCCGGCGTCTGCGTGGCGATCGATGCCGGCACCCGCCGGCCGGTGGCGTTCGAGGGGGAGACGCGGGCGGAGATGGAGCGGCTGGTGGTGGGGTGATGCGAGCCCTCACCGCGGCAGCGTCACCGCGATCGTCTCCCCACCGAGCCCGTGCACGCCGTCGTGGGCGCGCACCGTCACCGACCCGATCTCCTCGGGGATCACGACGCCCGGGAGCGTGCGGGTGAAGGGTTGCTCGTCGACGTGCGGATGCGCCAGAACCCGCGCGCCCAGCACGGTGCCGTCGGGGCCGACGATCTCGAACCGGTCGGCGTAGTGGTCCCAACCTTCGTCGGCGTGGCGGACGGTCACCGCGAAGCGCCAGGTGCCGCCCGTCTCCTGCGCCACGGAGACGTCGACGACGTCCGCCTCCCCCGCCGGCGCGGGAGAGGCGAGGGCGCACAGGGCGCAGGCGAGCGTGAGGGTGTGTCTCATGCGCGCGACGGTAGCTTCGCGACGCCGGACCCGGAAGGCCCGACCGCCCCGCTCGCGAGATCGTGCGAAACCGCGACCGGGTCCCCGCGCGTTGACGTTTCGTCCGACGTCACCCGTGAAAGGGGAACGCCATGAGCGATCCGCAGAAGACGAAGAGCACCGAGACTCCCACGAAGCCCGAGGACGCGCCCGCGCCCAAGCGCGAGCAGGCGGGCCTGACGCCCGAGCCGCATACCCGCGAGGAGCAGGAGGCGATGATCGACGAGGCGCTGGAGGAGAGCTTCCCCGCCTCCGACCCACCGTCCTACACAGGGACCACCAAGGGTTCCGACTGACCGCTGCGCGCGAACTCTCCTCCTCCCTGATGGGAAGGGGAGGGGTGGGGGGAAAGAGCGCAACGCCGGTGCCAGCCGGTCGCCCAGCTTTGGCATGGGCGTAGAGCCCCTCCTGCCCGCCCCACACCCCCGACCCCTCTCCACGAGGGAGAGGGGAGAGCGTCGGCGGATTGCATCGGCGTCGCGCTCTTCGGACGGGCCGCGCCGCCGACGACAAGCGAGCGGGGGCTCCCCTCTCCCTCGTGGAGAGGGGCGGGGGGTGTGGGGCGCTACAGGATAAGGCGCGGCGTCGATGCGGGCCTATGCAGGTGGAGCGCGGCTCGGCTGTCGAGTGCGTCCTGCCCGCCCCATACCCCCGACCCCTCTCCACGAGGGAGAGGGGAGAGCGTCGGCGCACTGCATCGGCGTCGCGCTCTTCGGACGGGCCGCACGGCCGATGACGAGGGAGAGGGGAGAGCGTCGGCCGCTCACCCCGCCGCGTCGATCAGCCTGCGGGCGATGACCTGGGCCTGGATCTCGGCGGCGCCCTCGAAGATCGAGAGGATGCGGGCGTCGCACAGGATGCGGCTGACGGGATATTCCAGCGCGAAGCCGTTGCCGCCGTGGATCTGGAGCGCGTTGTCCGCGGCCGACCAGGCGACGCGGGCGCCCAGCAGCTTGGCCATGCCCGCCTCGAGGTCGCAGCGCTTGTCCTCGTCCTTGGTGCGGGCCGAGAAGTAGGTGACCTGGCGCGCCGCGTGGATCTCCGCCGCCATCAGCGCGATCTTGTCGGCGACGCGGGGGAAGGCGATCAGCGGCTTTCCGAACTGGACGCGATCCTCGGCGTAGCGCAGCGCCACGTCCATCGCCGCCTGGGCGACGCCCACCGCGCGCGCCGCGGTCTGGATCCGGGCCGATTCGAAGGTCGCCATCAGCTGCTTGAAGCCCTGGCCCTCGACGCCGCCGAGCAGGTTCTGCGCCGGCACGGCGAAGTCGGAGAAGGCGAGCTCGTACTCCTTCATGCCGCGATAGCCGAGCACCTCGATCTCGCCGCCGGACAGGCCCTCGTCGGGGAAGGGGGTCTCGTCGTCGCCGCGGCTCTTCTCGCCGAGCAGGATCGACAGGCCGCGGTGGCCCGGCTCCTCGGGCTTGGTGCGCACCAGCATGGTCATCAGGTCGGCGCGGACCGGGTGCGTGATCCAGGTCTTGTTGCCGTTCACACGCCAGACCTCCCCGTCGAGGGTCGCCTTCGTGCGCAGCGAGGCGAGGTCCGAGCCGACGTTCGGCTCGGTGAAGACGGCGGTGGGCAGGATCTCGCCCGACGCGATGGCGGGAAGGAAGCGGCTCTTCTGCTCGTCGGTCCCGCCGCCGAGGATCAGCTCGGCGGCGATCTCCGAGCGCGTGCCGAGCGAGCCGACGCCGATGTAGCCGCGCGACAGCTCCTCGGAGACGACGCACATCGACACCTTGGAGAGGCCGAGCCCGCCGTACTCCTCCGGGATCGTGAGTCCGAAGACACCGAGCTCGGCCATCTTGCCGATGACCTCGTAGGGGATGTAGGCGTTCGCCAGGTGCCATTCGTGCGCATGGGGCTCGACCTCCGCCTGCGAGAAGCGGCGCATCTCGCTGCGGATCGCCTCGAGCGTCTCGTCGAGGCCGGCGTCGCCGACGGTGGCGGAGCCCTGGCCCTCGCGGATGAGCGTCACGAGCCGGGCGCGGGCCTGCGGCGTGCTGCCGCTCTCCACGAGCCGCTCCAGCGCGGGCGTGACGAACGTCGCGACGTCCTTCGCCGAGAGGCCGAGCGCGGAGAGCCGCACGATCTCGCTCTGGCTCATCGGGATGCCGGTGAGCACCTGCGCGCAGTACTCGCCCGCGGCGACGCGGCTGACCAGCGCCTCGACCTCGCCGAAGCGCCCCTCCTCGGAGAGCCGCTCGGCATAGGCGGCGATCTCGCGGATCGCCTGGGCGTAGGTGGCGAGCCAGGCGAGGCCGTGGGTGGCGTGCTGCTCGGCCTCCATGAGCGTGGCCGAGACCTCGCCGCCCTCGATCACCCGTGCGCGCACGCGCCGCGTCGCCTCGGCGAGTATGGCGTCGACGGCGGTGGCGGCGCCGCGCAGCAGCGCGGGAAGGTCTGCGACGTCGTCGGAGCCGGGCGTCTGCGTGCCGTGCGTCTCTGTGCCGTGCGTCTCGGCGATGGCGGGCATGGCGTTCATCGGCACCTCCTCGAAGGCTCGGCGGGTCGTCGCGAGCGGTAGTCGTGATCTCTCGCGATGCAGCATAACGCGTGCGGCCGGGTCTGTGATCCGCACTTTGGTCGGAGCCGCGGGGGTGCCAAGCGCGGCGCGACGTCACGCGACGAAGGGCGAAGGGAGCGCAGGGGGCGGCTCAGGCGCCCCCGTCCGGCTCGGCCTCCACCCAGCTGTAGCGGAAGGTGCAGCGGGGCGCGCCCTGCATGATCGTGGTCTTCCGCTCCATGCGGATGCGCGGGTCGTAGCCCTGGCAGAACGTGCCGTCGCGATTGCACGAGAGCAGGTGCCCCACGCCGCCGAGCCCCATCTCCTTGTAGGTCTCGGCATAGCGGCAGCGCACGACGTCGAAGTCGAAGCGCGTCTCGCTCGCCTCGAGCACCTCGACCTCGAGCGCGCCGCCGCGCGTCCAGTTTTCGTAGAGGGCGATGAAGTCCGCCATCGAGGTGCCGCCGCGCTCGCGCTCCGCCGCCTCGGCGAAGCGCCGCCCTTCCGCGATCGCCGCCTTGCGGATCGCCGCGTCGAGGATGGCGGAGGCCTGCGCCTCGCCGAGAGCGGCGACCATCTCGGTGAAGATCGGGCCGATCACCTCGGCCTGGAGACGGCGCTTGACCAGAACGGGGATGGCGGCGAGGTCGTGGGCGGCGTCTTCGGGGACGTCGCTCGGGTCGTGTCGGGCGTCCTGGGGCATGCCTGGCTCCGTCGCGGTGCGACGGGGAGCCTAGCGGATGGCGCCGAAAACGCGAAACGCCCGGCCGTGGGGCCGGGCGTCTCGACGAGGCTGGCGGGACGGCGTGGTCGCCGTCGCGCCCTGGCCGGTCGGATCACTTGGCGGGCTTCGCCATCATGGCCTCGACGGGCTTCATCGCGTCCTTCATCAGGTTCGCGTAGAGCTCGCCCATCTTGCTGGACTGGGCCACCATCGACTCGTAGGCCGACTTGACGTAGTCGGTCTGGATCTCGATCGCCTTGTCGAGCGTCTTGGCGCCGACGAGCTTCTCGAGCGTCGCGGTCGACTGCTCGAAGGACTTCTTGGCGAAGTCCGTCGACTCGACGGCGATCTGCTGGGCGCCCATGGAGAACGCACCGAGCGCCTTCATCGCGGCGTCCATGTTCTCCTTGCCGAGCTTCTGGAAATCGTCGAACTGGTTCATCATCGTCATATTCCTCCGGCGCGCGGCGCGCCGCGTCTGGCATGTCCGTGATCGAGCGCCGCCCCGGCACCCGTGGGTGAGGGCGGCCCCGCGCCGCGGACCGGTCCGCGACATGCCTTGATATGTGCACTGCAACATGGATGTCAAGTTTATTGTGCGGTGCAACATATCCGCGGAATTCCCGATCGTGGGCTTAACCCCTCCGTAACCGCGGTTGCCTCATGATTGACATCGTGGCGCGCCAGTCACGCGCCGGGGATGGGCTGACCGACAACGTTCGAGTTCACGACCGAGATACGGGGACGGTCTTCGATGGTAAAGCGTAGCGTTTTCGCCGAGCGCGGGCTTCGGCTCGCGTTGATGCTCCTGTGCGGGCTCGCGGCACTCCTGGTCCACGCTCCCCGGGCCGAGGCCGCCTACAACCCGCCCTACGCCGCGTTCGTGATGGACGTGAAGACCGGAGAGGTCCTGCACGCGGAGAACGCCGACGCCCGGCGCTACCCCGCGTCGCTCACCAAGGTCATGACCCTCTACATGCTGTTCGAGCAGCTGGAATCGGGGCGCCTGCAGCTCGATTCCCCCCTGCGGGTCTCGGCGCGCGCGGCCGCGGAGCCGCCCTCGAAGATCGGCGTGCGCGCGGGCTCGACGATCGCGGTCGAGGCCGCGATCCTCGCCCTCGTGACGAAGTCTGCCAACGATGTCGCCGCGGTCGTCGCCGAGAATCTCGGCGGCTCGGTCGAGAACTTCGCACGTCAGATGACCGAGCGCGCCCGTCAGCTCGGCATGTCCAACACCACCTTCCGCAACCCGCACGGCCTGCCCAACAGCGGGCAGGTGACGACGGCGCGCGACATGGCGACCCTCGCGGTGGCCATCCAGGACCGCTTCCCCCGCTACTACGGCTACTTCCAGCGCCGCAGCTTCGCCTTCGCGGGCACGACCCATCGCAATCACAACCGCCTGCTCGGGCGTGTCGAGGGCGTCGACGGCATCAAGACCGGCTTCATCCGCGCCTCCGGCTTCAACCTGATGACGAACGCCAAGGCGAACGGCCGCCACATCGTGACGATCGTCATGGGCGGCCGGTCGGGCGCGCACCGCGACGGCATCGTCGAGCGCCTCGTCGAGCGCTTCCTGCCCCGCGCCTACGCCGGCGCCCGCCGCACGCCGATGCTGCTGGGGCCCAACGGCACGGTCTTCGCCGCGCTGCCGCCGCGCCGCCCCGCCGACATCGATCCGCCGGTGCTCGTCGCCGCCGCGGCCCCCGGCCAGCCCCTCGACCTCACCCGCATGCGCCCCGCGGTCGCGACGGCGGCGGGCGACACGACGGTGACACCCGGATCGCTGCGCGCCGACGGCGGCGTCGTCCCCGCCTCGGCGAGCGCCTTCGCCGCGGTGCGCGATACCGCTCCGTCCGGCGTGCCGCTGCCGCCCGCGCCGATCCCGGACGTGCGCGAGACCGCCTCGCTCTCCGGCGCGGCCGCCGGACCGGTCGCGGTCACCGCACCTCTCCCGCCGATGCCCGCCCGCGACGAGGCGCCCGTCGCCGCGAACGCGCCGGTCGGCGACACGGAGCCTGCGGCCGCGACGGAGGAGATCGTCGTCGCCTCCGCGGACGCGACGATCCCGATCCCGCAGGCCGAGACACCGCCCGCCCGCACCTACGCGCTCACCGAGTGGGTGATCCAGATCGCCGCAACGCCGACCGAGGACGCAGCGTTCGACCTGCTGCAGCGCGCCCAGTCGCGCGCCGGCAGCCCGCTGCGGTCCGCAGCCCCCTTCACCGAGGAGGTGCGGTCCAACGGCGCGACGCTCTACCGGGCCCGCTTCACCGGGTTCGAGGACAAGGAGACCGCACGCGACGCCTGCCGCCGCCTCGAGAGCGCGGGCTTCGACTGCTTCGCCGTGCGCAGCTGACGCGCGGCTTCCCCGGAGCGACCCGCCGCCCCGTCGGCGGCGGGCGTCCTCTTCCCCGAAATCCTCAGCCCAGCGAAAGGGCGGCCGGAGTCGACCGGCCCAGCGTTCACCCGT
Source organism: Salinarimonas sp. NSM (assembly GCF_052380005.1). Taxonomy (NCBI): domain Bacteria; kingdom Pseudomonadati; phylum Pseudomonadota; class Alphaproteobacteria; order Hyphomicrobiales; family Salinarimonadaceae; genus Salinarimonas; species Salinarimonas sp. NSM. The sequence goes on along the minus strand of NZ_JBQTCJ010000035.1, from coordinate 908 downwards.
CGTCAGGTTCATCGCGCGTGGAGTATCAGCGATGTCTGCTCAGCAGGACTTCCTTGGCCTCGTTCACCCGGGCCGCGAGATAGGTCGAGCCCCCCTGGTCGGGGTGGAGCTTCATCATCAGGCTCCGATGCGCGCGGCGAACGGCCTGGGCATCCGCCCCCGGCTCAAGCCCCAGGATCTGGTAGGCCTCCTCTTCCGTCATCGCGCCCGGCTTCGTCTCGCGAGCCGCCCCCGCGTCGGCATCGCCCTGCGAGTCCTGACGCCATCCGGGAAACCGGCGGTCGAAATACGCCTGTAGCAGGCGCACCCCGTCGGGGTCGGACGCGACGGCCTCCCGGTAGAGCGTCTGGAGCGCGGCCTCGTCGAGCTGCGAGAGCCTCTTGCCGGAGAGGGAGCCCGCGAGAACGGTCCCGTCCATGTCGCCGGTGTCGTGGGAGAGCTCCATCTCGAGCAGCGCCGAGCGCACCCGCGAGACCTGGCCGGTCGATTTCCTCCCGCCCCCGCCGCCGAGCCCCGGGATGGCACGCGCCCAGGGCAGGCTCCAGCCGAGCAGCCAAGCGCCGAAGCCGCTGACGAGCAGCGCCATGTCGAAGCGCCCGCGCACGGCGAGCAGCAGCGAGAGCGCGATGAGCGCACCGCCGCCGACACGCTTGACGAGGCGCGAGACGTCCTTGGGGTTCGACCGTGCGAAGGCGCGCATCAGCCACCAGAAGGCGAGGACGGCGCCGAGGCCCCAAATCAGGTTGATCATCACCGTCCGTCCGGGCCTCCGCTCTCGACGCCTCGCCTCGTCATCGACCGCCGCCGCCCGGGCCGCCACCCAGGTCGGCGAGGAGGCGGCGAGCCTGCGGCTCGCGGGCGGCGAGCCGCGCGAGGCCGTCGCGCCCGCCGCTCGCATAGGCCGCGGC
>NZ_JBQTCJ010000034.1:0-52255 GCF_052380005.1 Salinarimonas sp. NSM | reverse complement strand
CCTCGCGCTCGAGCGCGGCGGGCCGCGCGACCTCGCCGCCGTGCGCGACGGCCTCGCCGCGGCGGGCGCGGTCGCCCGGCTCCTCGCCGAGGCGGGCGATCTCCCCGCCGAGATCGAGGCCGCCCGCGCCGCGCTGGCCGATCTCCCGTCGGCGCTCGAGGTGCGCCTCGCCGAGACGCTCGCCGAGGACCTGCCGCTGTCGAAGCGCGACGGCGGCTTCGTCGCCGCTGGCGTCGACCCCGCCCTCGACGAGGCGCGCGCGCTCGGCTCGGATTCGCGCCGCTTCATCGCGGGGCTTCAGGCCCGCTACGCCGAGGAGACCGGCTGCCGCACGCTGCGCATCAAGCACAACGCGATGCTCGGCTACTATCTCGAGGTGCCGGCCGCCTTCGGCGAGGAGCTGCTGCGCGGGCCGCTCAAGGGCGGCTACATCCACCGGCAGACGATGTCGGACGCGATGCGCTTCACCACGCTCGAGCTCGGCGAGCTCGAGCGGCGCATCGCGTCGGCGTCCGAGCGGGCGGTGGCGATCGAGCACGCGATCTTCGCCGACCTCGCCGCGATGCTCGCCGGCGCCCGCCCGGCGATCCTCGCCGCCGGGGACGCGCTCTCCGCCATCGACGTCGCGGCCGCGCTCGCCGACCTCGCCGCCGAGCGCGCCTGGACGCGCCCGCTCGTGGACGAGAGCCTCGCCTTCGCCGTGGAGGACGCCCGCCACCCGGTGGTCGAGGCGGCGCTCGCGCGCGACGGCAAGCCGTTCATCGCCAATTCCTGCGACCTGTCGGGCGACGAAGCCGGCGCGATCGCCGTCGTCACCGGCCCGAACATGGGCGGCAAGTCCACCTTCCTGCGCCAGAACGCGCTCGTCGTCGTGCTCGCCCAGATGGGCGCCTTCGTGCCCGCCGCCCGGGCGCATGTCGGGGTCTGCGACCGGCTGTTCTCCCGCGTCGGCGCCGCCGACGACCTGGCGCGCGGGCGCTCGACCTTCATGGTCGAGATGGTCGAGACCGCCGCCATCCTCAACCAGGCGACGCGCCGCTCGCTCGTCATCCTCGACGAGATCGGCCGCGGCACCGCCACCTTCGACGGGCTCTCCATCGCCTGGGCGGCGGTGGAGCACCTGCACGAGGAGAACCGCTGCCGGGCGCTGTTCGCCACCCATTTCCACGAGCTCACCCGCCTCACCGAGCGCTTCGCACGCATCGACACGCTGACGCTGCGCGTGGCCGAGCACGCGGGGCAGGTGATCTTCCTGCACGAGGTGGTGAAGGGCGCCGCCGACCGCTCCTACGGCCTCCAGGTCGCCAAGCTCGCGGGGCTCCCGGCGCCGGTGGTGGCGCGGGCCGGCGAGATCCTGCGCGAGCTCGAGCGCACCGAGCGCGAGCACCCCCGCGCGGCGCGCCTCGACGACCTGCCGCTCTTCGCCGCCCCGGTGCGCACCGCGCCGCCGCCTGCGCCGGCGAAGGTCGAGGCGACGCCGGACCCGCTGCGCGCGGCGCTGGCCGCGCTCGACCCGGACGAGATGACGCCGAAGGCGGCGCTGGAGGCGCTCTACGCGCTGAAGGCGGCAGCGGGGAAGCCGTCGTGACCGGGCTGCGCCCCGCCCTGCCCCACGAGGGCGAGGCCGTGCGCACCCTCGTGCGCGCCGCCTTCGCCGTGCACGTGCCGACGCTCGGGCGCGAGCCCGGTCCGATGGGGCACGACTGGCCGGCCTGCGTCGCCGCGGGGGAGGTGAGCGTCCTCGAAGACGAAGCGGGCGCCCTCGCCGCGGTGGCGCGCCTCGTCCCCGAGCCCGACGCGCTCCTCGTCGAGACGATCGCGGTGCGCCCGGACCTGCGCGGCACTGGGCTCGGCCGCGCGCTCCTCGCCTTCGCCGAGGAGGAGGCCCGCCGGCGCGCGCTTCCCCGGCTGCGGCTCTACACGAATGCGCTGATGGCGGAGAACATCGCGCTCTATGCCCGCCACGGCTACCGCACGACGCACGAGACCGGGGAGCCGCCGATGCGGAAGGTCTGGATGGAGAAGAAGATCGGTTGAGCGACCGCGCCTCCGCTCACAAACCCCGCACCAGCACCGCCTGCTTGTCGAGGCCCACCCCCGTCATCCGCCAGCCGCGGCGCTGGTAGAAGTCGATCGCCTTCGTACCCTGGCCGGTGGCGAGCCAGGCCTGGGCGTGGCCGGCCTGCTTCAGGGCGGCCGTCAGCGCCTCGTGCAGCGCGGTGCCGTGTCCCTGCCCCTGGGCCGGATCGATCACGAACATGGCCCAGACGTAGCCGTTGAGCGGGTTCGCGCAGGCGAAGCCCTGGAGCGTGCCGTCGGCGTCGGCACTGGCCAGGAAGATCCCCTCGTCGAGGTACCAGAACACCTCCTGGTCGCTGATCGCGGTCGGGTCCGCGAGGCGGTTCTCGGACACGCCGAGGCGGATCTCGGCGATGCGGGGCAGGTCCTCGGCACGGGCGGGGCGGATCGTCGGCACGGGGCGGCTCCGGAAGGGACAGCGAACGGGCGCGGTGGAGACCTCCCGTAGCACCGCGCGAACGGCACGGCTGTCGCGCCCGCGCCACAGACGGCGGGCGACGTGCGCCGCCGGCGCGGAGCGTGGCGACACCTACAGTCGTCCTCAACCAGAGCATATCTAAACCGTCGTCCGTCGAACTATAATGCAGCCGAATCGACCTCCACCCGGGAGCCTTCGGCCACCATGACCCACCACCCCGCCCCCTCCGTCTCCGATGCCGCGCCGCCGCGCCCCGTCCTCCCGGCCGGCCTGCCCGAGCCCGTCGACGACGGCGCCTGCGCGCATCTTCCCGGCCGCGCCCTGCCGGACATCGCGCTCGCCGGCTCGCACGGGGAGGACGTCGTCCTCGCCCGAATGCCCGGCTGGAGCGTGGTCTACTGCTACCCGATCTCGGGCGAGGACGACTCGATCCTCCCCGACGGCTGGGACCTGATCCCCGGCGCCCGCGGCTGCTCGCCGCAGAGCTGCTCCTTCCGCGACCACGCCGCCGAGCTCGCGGCGCTCGGCGCGCGCGTCTTCGGCCTCGCGACGCAGCCGCCGGCCTACCTCGCGGGCGAGGTGGCGCGCCTGCACCTGCCCTTCCCGCTCCTCTCCGACGAGGCCCTCGCCTTCCAGCGGGCGCTCGCCCTGCCGCTGCACGAGGTCCCCGTCGCCGGCAGCCGCGTCCTGCGCCGCGTGACGCTGATCTGCGCGGGCGGCACGATCCGAGACGTGCACTACCCCGTCTTCCCGCCCGACCGCGCCGCGCAGGCGACGCTGGCGCGGCTGCGAGGGCTGGTGGGGGCAACCCCGGCCGTATCGACCGGCTGATCGGCCCTCGGTTGCCGCATCCCGACCAGGTGTAACCTCCCCGCTTGTCATCGACGATCGCATATGCAACCTTGATCGCGCTCCGTTCCCGAGCCGTCGAGGGTCTCAATGGTCACGCGCGTCTTCACCGTCTCGTTCGAGGGCGTCGAGGCGCGGGCGGTGGAGGTGCAGGTCCAGGTCGCGCCCGGGGAGCTGAAGTTCAACGTGGTCGGCCTGCCGGACAAGGCGGTGGGCGAGAGCCGCGAGCGGGTGCGCTCGGCGATGATCTCGTCGGGCCTGGCGCTGCCGTCGAAGCGGATCACGGTGAACCTCGCGCCGGCGGACACGCCCAAGGAGGGCAGCCATTACGACCTGCCGATCGCGCTCGGCCTGATGGCGGCGCTCGGCGCCATCCCCTCGGACGCGCTCGAGGGCTTCACCGTTCTCGGCGAGCTGGCGCTCGACGGCTCGATCACGCCGGTCGCGGGCGTGCTGCCCGCCGCGATCGCCGCGCACGGGCGCGGCCAGGGGCTGATCTGCCCGCGGGCCTGCGGGCCGGAGGCGGCGTGGGCGTCGGAGGAGATGGCGGTGATCGCGCCGGAGAACCTCATCCAGCTCGCCAACCACTTCAAGGGAACGCAGGTCCTCTCGCGGCCCGAGCCCGCGGTCGCCGTGCGCGGCGGGAGCCTGCCGGACCTCAGGGAGATCAAGGGGCAGGAGAACGCCAAGCGCGTGCTCGAGATCGCCGCCGCGGGCGGACACAACCTGCTCATGTCCGGCCCGCCCGGCGCCGGCAAGTCGATGCTCGCCCAGCGCCTGCCCTCGATCCTGCCGGCTCTCTCGCCCCGCGAGCTGCTCGAGGTCTCGATGGTCCACTCGGTGGCCGGGCTGATCGAGGAGGGCCAGCTCTCCGATCGGCGGCCGTTCCGCGCCCCGCACCATTCGGCGTCGACGGCGGCGCTGGTGGGCGGCGGCGTCACCGCGCGCCCGGGCGAGATCTCGCTGGCCCACCGGGGCGTGCTGTTCCTGGACGAATTGCCCGAGTTCCAGCCGCAGACGCTCGACAGCCTGCGCCAGCCGATGGAGACGGGAGAGGTGATGATCGCGCGCGCCAACGCCCGATGCACCTACCCCGCCCGCTTCCAGCTCGTCGCCGCGATGAATCCCTGTCGCTGCGGACAGGCGACCGAGCCCGGCTACGCCTGCCGGCGCGGTCAAGTGGAGCGCTGCATGGCGCAGTACCAGGCGCGCCTTTCCGGCCCGTTGCTCGACCGCATCGACCTGACGATCGAGGTGCCCGCCGTGCGCGCGGCGGACCTGATCCTCCCGCCGCCGGGGGAAGGCTCGGCCGACGTGGCCCGCCGGGTCGCCGCCGCACGCGCCGTTCAGAGCGGACGCTACGCCGCCCTCGGCTTACCCGCCAGCACGACGAACGCCGCCTGCCCCGCCGCCGTGCTCGACGACGTCGCGACACCCGACGCGCAGGGTCTCGCGCTGGTTCGCGACGCGTCCGAGGCGATGAAGCTCTCCGCGCGCGGCTACCACCGCGTCCTGCGCGTCGCCCGCACGCTGGCCGATCTCGACGGCTCCAGCCGGCTCGGCCGCATCCACGTGGCCGAGGCGCTCTCGTACAGATCGCATCTTGATCGCCGTAGAGTTGCCGCATAGGGGCATGTTCGCATCGCAGCATCTCGGATTTGTCTCGCACCACCGACTAGGCTATGGTTGCTATCGTCTCGAAATTAGATCACCAGGAACGGGTTGGTGATGAGCGCGCATCTCCACACCGGCGACCTCTCTAGCGATGCCCGTGCGATGCTGGCCGCGGTGTCGAAGGTGGACGACCCCGGAGCCATGCTGTTCGAGCTGGGGGTGGCACTTGGCCGGTTCGGCGTCGAGAACATCGTGGTCGCCACGTTCGAGCGCGCGGGCTCGCTCGGTGTCGACGCGATGCTTCTGCAGAAGCTCCCGAAGGACTGGCTTCGGACATACGTCGAGCGCGAGTACGGGCGGCACGATCCGGTCCTGCGGCTCTGCACGCGAACGAGCCGTTCGTTCGCGTGGTCGGAAGCGACGCGGGCGTTCGCGACCAACGATCGGTCAGACGAAGTCATGGCTGCCGCCCGTCTCCACGGAATGGCCGAAGGCTTGTGCATGCCGATCCACAGCCGGCGGGGGCTCGAAGGATGCGTTTCGGTGAGCGGTTCGTGGCTCGACGTCGCCCCGAGGGTGCAACCCGTGCTCGAGGTCGTCGCGCGCGAAGTCTTTGGACGGTGCCGCGAGATGGCGTTGAGGGCGAATTCTCGTGCTCCATCACGCCTCACGCGGCGTGAACGCGACGTCCTGTGCCTCGCCGCGCGAGGGCTCTCGGCGGCGGGGACAGCCGCGACCCTGGGCATCTCCGAAAGAACCGTGACGTCTCACATGACGAGTGCGTGCCGGAAGCTCGACGCTCCGAACAAGACGGCGGCGGTCGCCGTTGCAATCGGACGCAACTTGTTCGATCCGGCACATCGGAATTTCTGACGATATCGCACGTGACGCTGCTGGCCCATTATCGACAGCGTCGAACCGTGTCCCCCGGTGTCGGGGCGGAACGGTGTTTCGGGAGGCCGACGAGGCTGGAATGCGTAACGAGAACGATGCCGATCGCGATCCACATCGAGCTGGCGGGAATACACCGTCGAATCGCATGACCATGGATGAACAAGACGCGAGATACCTGAAATTACTAGAAGAGCCGCTTGTAGAAGATATCTTCGAGCTGGCGGTCATGATGGAGGAAAAGGAGCGAAAGCTTGCATTCGACCTCATCGTAACAATTCTGAGCAACAAGAAGTCGATCTGAACTCAGAACACGCTCGGCAAATACGAGAATGGGACACGATCCTCTTGGGTCGAAAAATATCCGGGGTGTTGCCTCTCCGGGAGGTTTCGTACATATTGTGGCGGCTCGGGTCCGGGCGCGTCGGTGCGCGAATGTCCGGCTCCGGAGCCTGGAGGCATCGCGAGACCGTTTCGATGAGAAATACCTCCCCCGAGAGCAATCTGTCCTTCGAGATCATCGATCGCATAAGCGCCGCGGCCAAGCTGGACGAGGGGCATGCGGTCCTGCGGGAGAACATGCATCGCTACGACCTCAAGCACGTGGCCTATCTGGGCCTGAACATCCCCTCGGAACGGCGACGCAAGCCGCTCGTTGCCGTGACGTACTCTCCGGAATGGCAGCGTCATTACGAACAGAGCGACTACGTCAATATCGATCCTGTCGTCAGCGCCGGGCTCGGCGGCATTCTGCCCATCGACTGGACGGAGATCGACCGGTCCCGCTCGACCATCCGCAAGGTGTTCGGCGAAGCGCAGGAGTTCGACGTGGGCATGCAGGGGCTGTCGTTCCCGATCCGCGGTCGCTACGGCGAGTTCGCGCTGTTCTCGATCAACGCCGATGTGCCCGCGAGAAACTGGCCGTCTCTCAAGAAGATGCTCATCAAGGAGTTCATGGTCATTTCCTACTACTTCCACTCGTGGGCCTTGCAAGTGGAGCAGATCGAGCAGAACGATTACGCTGGAAAGCTGTCGGAGCGGGAGAAGGAGTGCCTGCGCTGGTCGGCTGCCGGGAAGACGATTTGGGATACGTCTGCCATCCTTGGGTTGAGCGAACGAACCGTCAGGTTTCATCTGGAAAACGCACGGTCGAAACTCAACGCTCTCTCGACGACGCACGCCGTGTCAAAAGCAATTTCTTATGGCGTAATACCTCTACCCTAGCTAGATTACCTGTCGTTTCCGACAGGTTCATTTCTACGATGTTCATGCAAGTTTCTTTCCGTTGGCTGTGTCCCACAATCAACGGGAGAAACACAATGATCCGCGTCATCCAGAGCCACCAGCGAGGGCAGTTTCCCCGAGAGATCGATGCCATGCATCGCATCCGCAAAAAGGTCTTTCACGACCGCCTCGGCTGGGATGTGTCGATCATTCGCGACTGGGAGGTCGACGGCTTCGATGCGCTCGACTGCGTCTACCTGATTTGCGTCGACGACGAGGAGCGCGTCCTGGGTAGCATTCGCCTGCTGCCCACCATCGGCTACAATATGCTCAACGACGTGTTCCCCGAGTTGCTGCCGGACGGGACGCGCGTCGAGAGCCCGCTGATCTGGGAATCGAGCCGGTTCTCTATCGATCCTGATGCCGACGTCGAGCTGACCCGCAATCGTCTCAGCCGCCCCACGGCGGAGCTGATCCTGGGCATGAACGAGTTCGGGCGCGAGCTGGGCTTGTCGCACATCGTCACGGTGTACGACGCCTTCATCGCTAGGATCCTGCGCCGCGCAGACTGCCGCGGCGAGCCGATCTCCAGCCCGATCCGCATCGGCAAGACGATCGCCTTCGCGGCGCTGTTCGAGATCGGCGACGAGATGGAGGCCGCCCTGCGCAAGGCTAGCGGCATCACCGGCCCCGTGCTCGAGGCCGGGCACCAGACGGCGCGTTCCGACGCCGCGTGAACGACGAAGAAACAGAGGCTCTCCGATGTCGAAGGTCACCATCGAGCTCAAGTCGCGGCGAAGCAACCCGTCGGGAGACGGGCCGCTCGAGCTCTCGCCGCGCGACGTGCGCTCGCTCTACTTCGTGCGCGAACCCTACGTCGACCAGATCGTCGACACCGCCGTCATGCTGACGGAGGCCGAGCGAAAGCTCGCCCTGCGCCTGATCGAGGCCGTGCTCGAGCACCGCCGCGCCTCGCTGTCGTGAGGCGGCCTCGGCCCGCGACCGCGGGCCGAGGAGCACCGAACGCGCCGATGCGCGCCGATTCCGCAAAGGAACGTTCACCGTCTTTCTCAAGCCGACCTTCAGCCCGTGCGGCGCAGGATGCGCGAACGAGGACGGGGCGGCGCGATGGACGGTCTCTTCATCATCACACCTGTGGCCGCCGCGCTGGCATTCGCCGGCGCGGTCGCGGTCGCGGCGACGCTCGCGGCGGTCCTGATCCTGCGCGACCACATGCGGCTCGAGGCGCGCACGCGTCGGCTCGAGGCCGACGCGGAAGCGCTCCAGGACAGGCTGTGGCGTGCCGAGGAGAGCGAGCATTTCTTCCGCGCCCTCGCCGAATCGCAGGTGGACGCCATCGTCCAGCGCGACGCGCAGGGGCGCGTCACCTGGGCCAACGACGGCTTCGCCACGCTCGTCGGCCTGCCGCGGGCGGAGGTCCTGGGCCGCGCGCATGCACCGCGCGTCCTGGAGAGCCGGCCGCCGCGGCTGCGCGGCGACGGCGCGCGCCTCGTCGACGAGGCGATCGAGATGCGGGACGGCGTGCGCTGGATCGGCTGGATCGAGACGACGGCACCCGGCCGCGGCGGCGCGCCCGAGACCCTCCGAGCCGGGCGCGAGATCACCGAGCGCGTCTCGTCCGAGGCCGCGCTCGCCGAGGCCCGCGCCCGCGCGGAGGCGGCCAGCGAGGCGAAGTCGCGCTTCCTCGCCACCGTCAGCCACGAGTTCCGCACCCCGCTCGGCGGCATCCTCGGCATGGCCGACCTCATCCTCGACACGCGCTGCGACCCCGAGCAGACGACCTATGCCCAGGCGATCAAGACCTCGGGCGCCGCGCTCCTGTCGCTGATCGACGAGATCCTCGACTTCTCCCGCATCGAGGCCGGCAAGCTGACGCTCGCCCCCGCCCCCTTCGATCTCGCCGCCTGCGTCGAGGGCGTGGTCGAGCTCCTCGCGCCGCGTGCGCAGGGCAAGGGCATCGAGATCGCCGGCTTCTCCGCCGCGGACCTGCCCGCGCGCGTCGTCGGCGACGAGGCGCGCATCCGCCAGATCCTCGTCAACCTCGCCGGCAACGCGGTGAAGTTCACCGACACCGGCGGCGTGGGCGTCGAGGCGCTGGCGGAGGCTGGCGGCGGGATCGTGCTGCGCGTCTCCGACACCGGGCCCGGCATCGCGCCCGAGCGCATTCCCGCGCTCTTCGAGGAGTTCGAGCAGGGCGACGGCTCGGCGGCACGCCGCCACCCGGGCACCGGGCTCGGCCTCGCCATCACCCAGCGCCTCGTCGCCGGGATGGGCGGGACGATCGCCGTGGAGAGCACGCCCGGCGCCGGCGCACGCTTCACGGTGACCCTTCCCCTCCCCGCGGCGCAGGCCCCCGTCACCTCCGACGCGGCGGCTCCCCCTCCCCCCTCCCTCGCCGGGCGCCGCATGCTCGTCCTCGCCCGCTCGCCCTTCGAGGCTCCCTTCGTCGCGCGCCGGCTGGAGCAGGCCGGAGCGCGGGTTCACGTCGTCGCCACCGAGGGCGAGACGCTGGCGAAGATCGCCATGGCCGGCGAGGGCGCCGCCTTCGATTCGCTCATCGTCGACTGCGCGCTGGGTGACGACCTCGCCCGTGACGTCGCGGCGGCGGCGCGCGAGGCGGGCGTGTCGCGGGCGATCGTGCTGCTCTCGCCCTTCGAGCGGCGCGACCTCGGCTCGCCGGCCGCGGCGGGCTACGACGGGTATCTCGTCAAGCCCGTGCGGGCGCGATCCCTCGTCGAGCGGCTGGCGGAGCCGCTGGCGCCGCGCGCCGCGCCGGGCGCCGTCGATCCGGACGGTGCCGAGCCGGGCACGACCTCGGTGGCGCTCGCGCCCCAGCCGGCACGCCGCCGGCTTCCCGGCGAGCGCGGGAACGCGCCGCGGCCCGGCGCGCCGCGCGTGCTGCTCGCCGAGGACAACGAGATCAACGCGCTCCTCGCGCTCAAGGCGCTGGAGAAGCGCGGCGCCGTCGTCGACTGGGCCAAGGACGGGCACGAGGCGGTGGCCCTTGCGGAGGCCTCCTTCGCGGGCCTTCGGCCCGACTACGACGTCGTCTTCATGGACATCCGCATGCCCGGCCTCGACGGGCTGGAGGCGACGCGGCGCATCCGCACCCTCGAGCGCGCGCTCGGCCGCCGCCAGCCGCGCCAGATCGTGGCGCTGACGGCCAACGTGCTCAAGGAGGACGAGGAGGCGGCCCGCGAGGCCGGGCTCGACGGCTTCCTACCCAAGCCCTTCGAGCCGCGGATGCTGGAGCGGCTCCTCGGCGAGGCGGGGCTCGCACGGACGGGCTGAGCGCGGAATGCGTCCCGCCATTGCGCATTTTGCTGCGCCGGCTACGGTGACAGGCGCAACCTTTCTGTCACAATTGTGTTGAAACGCTATGGTTCAAGAGCCGAAAGGCGGACGCGGCGAGAGAATCGCGACGCGGAGGATACCGCCCGACGAGGATGTGATGGCGCCGTTTCCCGCAGTCGAAACGACGTCGAGCCGGCTTCCGAGCCGCTTCGGCTTCTTGTTGACCTCTCCCCAGATCACCAGCTTCGTCCGGCCCTTCCGCAAGAAGGGCTCCGCGGCGATCGCCTTCCTGCGGGGCGCGAACGTCGACCGCGCGCCCGTGCTGCGCCGGCTCGACCCGACGCTCGGCCGCATCGGCTCGCTGGAGGTACGCCTCGCCACCACGCCGCGGGAGATCCGCGCCGCCCAGCGCCTGCGCTACAAGGTGTTCTACGAGGCCGGGCGGGCGCTGCCGCAGACGGCCTCCGCGCTGGCCCGGCGCGACTTCGACGAATACGACGCGATCTGCGATCACCTTCTCGTGCTCGACCACGCGGCGCCGTCGAACCTCGGGGAGCCGGCCCGCAAGCTGCGCGGCATCCCCGCGCGCACCAAGCAGCCGGCGGTCGTCGGCACCTACCGCCTGCTTCGCCAGGACGTGGCCGAGCGGCATTTCGGCTTCTACACCCAGGCCGAGTACGACATCGCGCCGATCGTCGCCATGCACCCGGGCAAGCGCTTCCTCGAGCTCGGCCGGTCCTGCGTGCTGGAGAGCTATCGCACCAAGCGCACGGTCGAGCTGCTCTGGCACGGGATCTGGGCCTACGTGCTGCACCACCGCATCGACGTGATGCTCGGCTGCGCCAGCATCGAGGGAACGGACCCCGAGGCGCTGGCGGTGCCTCTGTCGTTCCTGCACCACCACGCCGCCGCCGAAGAGGGATGGCGCGCCCGCGCCGTCCCCGATCGCTACGTGCCGATGGACCGCCTGCCCGCCTCGGCTATCGACGCCAAGGTCGCGCTCCACGCGCTGCCGCCGCTGATCAAGGGCTACCTGCGGCTGGGCGCCCGCTTCGGCGACGGCGCCGTGGTCGATGCGCAGTTCGGCACGACGGACGTCCTCGTCGTGCTGCCGGTCTCGACGATCAACCCGCGCTACGTCGCGCATTTCGGCGCCGACGCGGGACGGCACGCGGCGTGAGCGGGGGCGGCGCTCAGGCGTCCTCCCGGAGCAGCGCCGCGATACCCTCCCGATAGGTCGGGTAGAGCAGCTCCACACCCAGCTCCTCGCGCAGGCGGCGGTTCGAGACGCGCTTCGAGGTGGACCAGAAGCTGCGGCCCATCGGGCTCAGCTCCGCCTCGTCGAAGGGTACTTCCGGCGGCGGGGCGATGCCCGCCACCTCCGCGGCATGGGCGATTACGTCCTGCGGCGGGGTCGGCAGGTCGTCGACGACGTTGTAGACGCCCCCCGGACGGCCGCGGGCGAAGGCCGCGAGCACGGCCTGCGCGATGTCCGCCACGTGGATGCGGTTGAAGACCTGGCCCGGCTTGACGATGCGCCTGGCGGTGCCCGCGCGCAGCTGCGCAATGGGGTTTCGCCCGGGGCCGTAGATGCCGCCGAGCCTCAGCACGCACGCACGCTTGCCCGCCCGCGCGCCGAGGGCGCACCAGGCCTCCTCGGCCGCGAGGCGATCCTCCGCACGCCCGTGCTTGGGGGCGGTGGGCGTGTCCTCGTCGACCCAGCCGCCCTGCGCGTCGCCATACACGCCGATGGTGGAGAGGTAGACGATGCTCTCGAGCCGCGGCGCATCCGCGATCGCGTCGCCGAAGGCGTCGAGCGCGGGGTCGGCCCCTCCCCGTGGCGGGATCGAGAGGAGGAGATGCGTCGCCCGCGCGAGGTCGTCGGCGATGCGCGGATCGGTGCCGTCCGGCCCGAAGAGGCGCGCCGAGACGCCCTCGGCCTCGAGCGCGGCCGCCTTCTCCCGCGTGCGCACCGTCCCGACCACGTCCGAGAAGCCACCCCGCCGTGCCGTCCGCGCCGCACTGTACCCGAACCCGAAACCCAGCAGCATGCTCACGCCGCTCTCCCGATTGGTGATGCGGGCCGCATTGTAGGGGGGAATGGCGGGGGGTGGAACCGGTGGGGCTGTCCGCGCACGTCGACGCCGGACCGCCCCCCGCGCCCCTCACCTGAGCGGCGCGAGCAGCGTCGCCTTCGCCCGCTGGAGCCACTTCGGAGGCCGCTCCGGGTCGAGCAGGTCGTTCTCGGCGAGCAGCTCCTCCGCCGGGCCGATCGGGTCGGGCTCGTAGGGGACGAGGCCGCGCCCGGCCTTGCGCAGACGCTCGATCCCGCGCACGAGCCCCGCCTCGGCGATGGCGGCGTGGGCATCCTCCGGCGCGCAGGCGAGGTGCTCGGCGATGAGGTCGGCACGCACCTCGCGGATGCGCTCCTTCAGCCGCGCCTCCTCCGGCGCGCCCGCCACGGCCTCGATGCCGACGTCGCACTCGGTGTCGAAGCCCATGGAGCGATTGTTGAGGTTCGACGAGCCGATTCGGATCAGCCGGTCGTCGACGATCAGGATCTTGGCATGGACGTAGATGTCCGCGCCTCCATGCGTCACGGGCGTGTAGATCCGGAAGCGGTCGTGCGCGTCGGCGTCGCGCACCAGCTTGAGCAGCCGCGCCCGGGCGGTGTCCATCGTCGCCGCCTCGAGAAATCCGTCCGCCGAGATCGGGTTGACGACGACGATCTCCGGCCCGTCCGGGTCACGCAGGCGCGCCGCGATGGCCTCCGCGACCGTGCGCGAGGCGAAGTACTGGCTTTCGCAGTAGATCGTCTCGCGCGCATCGCGGATGCAGGCGAGGAGCAGGCTCTCGACCTCGAACACGCGCGGGTGGTTGCCGAACAGGGGCGCCGTGCGCGCGATGCCCACCTCGACATCGACGAAGGTCGGCGCCACCGTCCGGGGCCAGATCGGCGCGCGGGGCGGCGGCGGCTCGAGATCCTCCCCGGTGGCGAGCTTCCAGCGCTGGCGCGCATGCTCGGCGAGCGCCTTCGCGGCCTCGCCGTCGAGCGCCATCGTCGCGTCGTGCCAGGGGCCGTAGGCGCGCCCGCTCGGGCGGCGCCGGCGCGGGTCCTCGTCCAAGTGACCGCGCGTGTCCCAGCGGTCGTCCGTCATGTCGATGCCGCCGCAGAACGCGAACACGTCGTCGATCGCGACGATCTTCTGATGGTGCGCCGCGCCGGGCGGATGAGCACCGTCGAGATGGAAACGGATGTTGTCGCTCGTCGTCCAATTCAGGATCATCAGCGGCGTCGAGCCGCGGCCGAGCGCCTGGATCGCGCCGAGGTCCCACTTGAGCACGTAGATCCGCAGGTCGGGTCGCGTCTTGCCGATCCAGCGCAGGAACGCTCCCAGTGTATTGGGCCCTTCGAGCGTGGCGCCCTCCGGCTCCAGCTTGATGCGCAGGTCGAAGTCCCAGCCGATCAGCATGATCGTGTCGCGGGCGGCGAGCATCGCCTCCTTGACGGCCTTGAAATAGTCCTGGGCGTCGACCACGAGGCCCGCCCGGTCGGCGTGGGCGATCCGCCAGCAGGTGTCGCCGGGGCGCAGGATTCGGTCGGGCGCGGGCGGCGCGCCGTCGCGGGCGACGGTCGTGGGCATGAATCTCCTCCCCGGGGCGGCATCCGGTCGAAGGAGAGAACCGGGCAGCCGCCGCCGCGGTTCCGAGGGATCGCTCAGGCGGCGCCGGCCTGCCGACGCGCACGCATCAGGACGTCGATCTCCGCCGCGGGCATGGGCCGCGCGAGGAGGTAGCCCTGGAGCTGGTGGCAGCCCAGGGATTGCAGGAACCGCTGCTGCTCTTTCGTCTCGACGCCCTCGGCGGTGACGGTGAGCCCGAGGGCACGGCCGAGATGCACGATCGAGTGGACGAGGATCGCGCTCTCCCCGGTCGCCTCCATGCTCTCCAGGAAGGAGCGATCGATCTTGATCTTGTCGAAGGCGAACCGGCGCAGGTAGATCAGCGAGGAATAGCCGGTGCCGAAATCGTCGAGCGCCAGGTTCACGCCCTGGCCCCTCAGCCGCATCATCGCCGCCTCCGCGGCGTCGGCGTCCTCGACGACGACGCCCTCGGTCAGCTCGAGCTCGAGCCGCGTCGGTTCGAAACCGGTCTCCTGGAGGATGCGCACGACCGACTCGACGTAGTCCCGCTGGCGGAACTGGATCGGCGAGACGTTGACGGCGATCCGCAGACCCGGCCAGCGGCGCCCGTCGAGGCAGGCGCGGCGCAGCACCCAGTCGCCCAACGGCAGGATGAGGCCGCTCTGCTCGGCCATGGCGACGAAGCGGTCGGGCGGGATCAGCCCCCTCTCGGGGTGGCGCCAGCGCACGAGCGCCTCGAGCGCCACGACCTCGTCGCGGTCCGCGGCGAAGATCGGCTGGTAGTGAAGGTCGAGCAGGTTGCCGGAGATCGCGTCGCGCAGGTCGTCGGAGACGAGCTTTCGCATGCGGATCGCCTCGTCCATGCGCCGCTCGAAGAACGAGTGCCGATTGCGACCGTCGTTCTTGGCCTGGTAGAGCGCGGTGTCGGCGAGCCGCATCAGCGTCTCGCGGTCGAGCGCGTCCTCGGGCGCGAGCGCGATGCCGATCGAGACGCCGATGGTGACGGCGTTGTGCTCGATCTCGAACGGCTCGGCGATCGCCTCGAGGATACGGCGCGCCAGCGCCTCGGCTCCGTCGGCACTCTTGAGGCCGGGCTGGATGATGGCGAACTCGTCGCCGCCGAAGCGTGCGAGCACGTCCGTGCCGCGCAGATGCGTCATCAGCCGCCGCGCCACCGCCTTGATCAGCTCGTCGCCGGCCTGGTGGCCGAAGGAATCGTTGACCTCCTTGAAGCGGTCGAGGTCGAGGAACATGACCGCGAGGCCTTCGCCGGTGCGGCCGACGCGGGCGAGCTCCTGCTCCAGGCGCTGCGCGAACAGGAGACGATTGGGCAGGCCGGACAGCGGGTCTGAGACCGCGAGCGCCTGGACGTGCTCCTGGGTCTTGGCGAGCTCGGTCGAGACGCGCCGCGCGTGCAGGATCGCCAGCCCGAGGAGGAGGAGCGCCAGCACGGCCGGGCCGACCACGAGCATCGTCACCTCGCCGCTCCGGCTCGTGCCGGCGCGCTCGGGGGTCCAGGCGACGTGGTAGACCGCCTGCCCGTCGACGGCGGCGATGTCGAAGCCGCGGGTGGGGTCGTCGATCGGACCCTCGCCGACCATGAAATTGCCGATCGCCTGGTCGATGGCCAGCGCGGCGAGCTCGTCGCGGTTCATCGCCCGCAGCCCGACCGCGAGGGCTCCGCCGTCGGCGTGGCGCTCGGATATGGCGACGACGGCCACGATGCGCCCATCGATGGCCGCGAGCTTCGGCGGCGTCATGCGCCTCACGCTCGACGCCCCGCCGACCTGCGCATCGAGGAGTGCACGGCCGAGGAGATCGGCCACGATCGCCGTGTCGAGGGAGAGTACCGGCCGCAGCCCTGCGCCGCGCGCCACCTCGGCTCCGACGATCCGGCCCTCGGCGTCGAGCGCGAACACCCCCGTCGCGTCGAAGTGCGGGCGCGCCAGGGCCAGGAAGGCGCCGGTCTGGGCCGGACCGATGGGCTCGTGGCCGGTGGCGGCCCTGAGGCTCGCCTCCATCGTCTGTGCATAGGCTTCGAGCTGCATGCCGATGACGGCCTGCATCCGGTCGCGTGCGGCGATGGCCGCGGCCCGGCCCGCGTCGCGGCTCAGCCACAGCAGGGCGCCGGTGGCGACCGCCACGATGACCACGAGCAGCGCCACCAGCGGCCAGAGCAGGCGCGGGAGGAAGACGCGGGTCGCCGGCGAAGGCTGGAGGGTCGGTGCGTGCATGGCCGTCCGGGTTTCGACGGCGCATGATCCCGTTCATTCGTTCAGAAATGGTTTTAGCTGCGACTTTACATATGTTGGCGCGAGGGCGTGCCGCGCAGCGCGAGGGCGACATCGGCGAGGGCGCGCGGATAGAGCACGTGCTCCTGCGCGAGCACCCGATCCGCGAGCGTCTCGGGCGTGTCGCCCGCCAGCACGGGCACGCGCGCCTGTGCGATCGTCGGCCCGGCATCGAGCTCGGGCACGACATGGTGGACCGTGCAGCCGTGCTCGGCCACGCCCGCCGCGAGCGCGCGCTCGTGGGTCCGCGTGCCGCGGAAGTCCGGGAGGAGCGAGGGATGGATGTTGATCATCCGCCCCTCCCAGGCGCGCACGAAGCCCTCCGTGAGGATGCGCATGAAGCCCGCGAGCGCCACGAGCTCGACGCCCGCCGCGCGCAGCCGCGCATCGAGCGCGGCGTCGAAGCTCTCGCGATCGGGAAAGGCGGCGTGGTCGACGACGGCGGTCGGGATGCCGGCCTCGCGCGCGCGCTCGAGGCCGGCGGCGTCCGGCCGGTTCGAGAGCACGAGGACGATGCGCGCGGGGTAGCCCGGGTCCTGTGCGGCCGCGAGCAGCGCGGCCATGTTGGAGCCGCGCCCCGAGATCAGGATGGCGGTCGCCACGCGCGCGTCGCCGCTCACGACGCGAGCTCGCCGTCGAAGCGCACGGACGCCCCCTCCCCGCGGGGCTCGAGGCGGCCGATCGGCACCGCGCGCTCGCCGAGCTGCGCGAGGCGTGCGCAGACGGCCTCGGCGGCGTCCGGCGCGACGACGCAGACCATGCCGATCCCGCAATTGAAGGTACGCAGCATCTCTCCCTCGGCGACGCCGCCGGTGCGCGCGAGCCAGCCGAAGACCGGCGGCGGGGCGATCGTCGCGAGATCGATGCGGGCGCCGAGGTCGTCCGGGAGGACGCGCGGCAGGTTGTCCGGCAGCCCGCCGCCGGTAACGTGGGCGAGCGCCTTGAGGGCGAGCCCCTCGCGCAGGAGCGCGAGCAGCGGGCGCACGTAGATGCGCGTGGGCTCGAGCAGCGCGCGCCCGAGCGTCTCGCCCGGCGCGAAGGGGGCCGCGTCGCCCCAGCCGAGCCCGCTCGCCGCCACGATCCGGCGCACCAGCGAGAAGCCGTTCGAGTGGACGCCCGAGGAGGCGATACCGACGAGCACGTCGCCCGCCGCGACGCCGCGCGGCAGCAGCGTTCCGCGCTCGGCGGCCCCGACGGCGAAGCCGGCGAGGTCGTAGTCCGCGCCCTGGTAGACGCCGGGCATCTCCGCCGTCTCGCCGCCGATGAGCGCGCAGCCGGCCCGGCGGCAGCCCTCGGCGATGCCTGCGACGAGCGCCGTGCCCGTCGCCGCGTCGAGCTTCGCGGTCGCCAGGTAGTCGAGGAAGAACAGCGGCTCGGCGCCCTGCACGACGAGGTCGTTGACGCACATGGCGACGAGGTCGATGCCGATCGTGTCGTGCACCCCGGTCTCGACGGCGATCTTGACCTTGGTGCCGACGCCGTCGTTCGCGGCGACCAGGATCGGGTCGACGAAGCCCGCGGCCTTGAGGTCGAAAAGGCCGCCGAAGCCGCCGATCTCGGCGTCCGCGCCGGGCCGGCGGGTCGCGCGCACGAGCGGCTTGATCGCCTCGACCATGGCGTTGCCCGCGTCGATGTCGACGCCGGCCTGCGCGTAGGTCATCCCCTGGCGCCGGTCCCCGGCCTTGTCCTCGACCATGCGTCCGTCTCCCGCCTCGTGCCCGCGCCCTCGGGCTCCCGCGGGTTACAGCTCCCGGAGGGACGGCGCAAGCCGGCAGAGCGGAGCGGCACGAGCGGGGAGACGCTTGACCACGCGAGCGCGCCTTCGTACCCCAGGCACGGGCGACCGCAACCGGCCGCCCCGGGAGCCGCGCCGTGACGATCCCCAACCTCATCAGCGTGTTCCGCCTGCTCCTCGTGCCGATCGTCATCGTGGCGATCCTGCAGGGGAACTGGCTCGCGGCCTTCGTGCTCTTCCTCGTCGCGGGCGTCTCGGACGGCATCGACGGCTGGATCGCGCGGCGCTTCGACATGCGCTCGGAGCTCGGCGCCGTGATCGACCCGCTCGCCGACAAGGCGCTGCTCGTGTCGATCTACGTTACGCTCGCGATCGTCGGCGCAATGGCGGAATGGCTCGTCGTGCTCGTGGTCTCGCGCGACGTGATGATCGTCATCGCCTACGTCGTCTCCTGGATCATGGACCGGCCGATCTCGGTGAAGCCGATCTTCGCGTCCAAGGTGAACACGGCGCTGCTCATCATCTACGCGGTCACGGTGCTCGCGGCGAACGCCTTCGCCTTCACGCTGGGTCCCCTCGACGACGTGCTCTCCATCGGCATCGCCGTGCTCACGGCCTTCACGCTGGCCGTCTACCTGGTGATGTGGCTGAGGCACATGAGCGCGTGAGCGCGGGCGTGCGTTTCGGCTACGGCTGCGCTAGGAGGGGTGCGCCAGCCCCTCGCGGAGACCGACCATGCTCATCCTGATTCTCGGCCTCGTCCTCTTCCTCGGCACGCACGCCTTCACCATGGCGCGGGGTCCGCGCGCGCGCCTCGTCGCGCGGCTCGGGGAGAACGGCTACAAGATCGCCTACTCGGTCTCCTCGCTCGTCGGCATCGTGCTCGTGAGCATCGGCTACGGCGAGTTCCGGTACGATCCCGCCAACGTGCAGATCTGGGACCCGCCGAACGGGCTGTCGCACCTGTCGCTGCTGCTGATGGTCTTCGCCTTCATCCTGTTCGTGGCGACCTACCTGCCCGGGCACATCAAGGCGCGGGCGAAGCATCCGATGCTGGCGGCGGTGAAGATCTGGGCGCTGGCGCACCTCCTGGCCAACGGCGATCTCGCGTCGCTGATCCTCTTCCTGTCGTTCCTCGCCTGGGCGGTCGCCGCGCGCATCTCCCTCAAGCGCCGCCCCGTCTCGCCGCTCGCGCCGGCGCAGGCGGCGGCCGCGAAGCCCGCCGGCTGGCGCAACGACGCGATCGCGGTGGGCGTCGGCCTCGCCGCCTACGTCGCCTTCGCCTTCTGGCTCCACCCGATCCTCATCGGCGTGCCGGTGGTCGGCGGCGCCTGACCCGGGGAACACGGACAGCGCCGCGCCCCGGCGATCAGCCCCGCGCGGCCGCGAGGAAGGCCTCGATCTCCCGCTCGGTCGTCGCGAAGGAGGTGACGAGCCGCACCAGCATCTCGTGCGGCTCGACCCGCTCGCCCGCCGGCAGAGAGCGCTCGGACCACGGGTGGAAGAGCGCGCCCGCCGCCCTCAGCCGCGTCACGGTCTCGCGCGGCAGGATCGGGAAAATCTCGTTCGCCTGGCAGGGGAAGCCGAGCCGTGCGCCGGGCAGCGCGGCGACACCCTGCGCGAGCCGCGCGGCCATGGCGTTTGCGTGGCGGGCGTTGGCGAGCCAATGGTCGTTCGCGAGGTAGCCCTGGAGCTGCGCGCCGATGAGCCGCCCCTTCGAGAGCGTGTGGCCGGAGCGCTTGCGCAGGAAGCGCATCGGCTCGGCGCGGGCGGGGTCGAAGAACACCACCGCCTCCGCCGCGAGGCAGCCGTTCTTGGTGGCGCCGAAGGAGAGCACGTCGACGCCGAGCTTCCAGGTCATCTGCGCCGGCGTGAGGCCGCTCGCGACGAGCGCGTTGGCGAAGCGCGCGCCGTCCATGTGCACGGCGAGCCCCGCCTCCCGGGCGATGTCGCAGAGCGCGCCGATCTCGGACGCGTCGTAGACGAGCCCGCCTTCCGTCGCCTGCGAGATCGACAGCGCGCGCGCCGGCATCTCCTTCTCGTGGCCGGAGCGGGCGGCGAGCCAGTCGGAGAGCGTGCGCGGCGCGATCTTGCCGCCGACGCCCGGGAGGCCCGCGAGCTTGGCGCCGCCGGTGAAGAACTCCGGCGCGCCGCACTCGTCGTCGATGACGTGGGCCTCGGCGTGGCAGATCGTCAGCCCGTAGGGCGGCACCAGCGCGGAGAGGGCGAGCGCGTTGGCGCCGGTGCCCGTCGCCACCAGGAAGACGGCGCAGTCGCGCTCGAAGATGGCGCACAGCCGCTCACGGACGTCCCGGGTCGCGTCGTCACCCCCGTAGGCGGGCTGCGCGCCGGCGTTGGCAGAAACGAGCGCCTCCAGGACCGGGCGGCTCGCGCCGACGATGTTGTCGCTGGCGAAGTTCATGGATCGGGTCTCCTCCCGCCGGCACGGGACAGGGTCGGCGGCCGCGCGTCAAGCGCGCAGCTGCCGAGCATCGGACGGGGGAATGCGCCCGCGTCCGCAAACTTGCCCGGCGCCGCCGCCGTTCGATGCATTGTTGCGCGCGTCATCGTCGCACGGCAACGATCGTTCTCGAACGCCTCCAAAATGCACTTGTGCAGCGGGGCGAAATCTGGCAACGTCCGGCTCAACTAGGACAGCAAGGCTGTCCCATCCGACGGCGCTCGCCGTCATCCCGTCTCGAAGGCAACACTTTCTCGAAGGCGAGAACGACGATGGACGCCCGCGCCCCGCGCGATCGAGATCAGAAACCCACCGCCCGCGCGACGACGCGGGCGACGCGGGCGCGCCGCGGCTGAGCTCCAGCCGCCGGACGCCCGCCTGAGGTGCGGGCGCCCCCTCCCCCGGCTTCCGCGCCTCCACGAGACGAGCGGCCCGCCCGGCAGGTACGATCCGGGCGGCAGGTTTCCGCCGTATGGCGGGTGGCGGCGACGGGGCGCTCCGGCGGCCCCGGTCCGAGCGAGGATCGAGCGATGACGAACATCACGATGGGCTTCGGCAGCGGCAAGACGCACGCGGCGGACTGGCTGCGCGCCGTCCGCGACCCCGGCCTGCCTGCGGCGCAGGGCCTCTACGATCCCCGTCACGAGAAGGATTCCTGCGGCGTCGGCTTCGTCGCCGACATGAAGAACCGCCGCACGCACGGGATCGTCGAGATGGGCCTCGACATCCTGCGCAACCTCGACCATCGCGGCGCCGTCGGCGCCGATCCGAAGATGGGCGACGGCTGCGGCATGCTGACCCAGATCCCGCACCGCTTCTTCGCCGGCGAGTGCGCCAAGCTCGGCATCTGGCTCCCCGAGCCGGGCGAGTACGGCGTGGGCATGCTGTTCATGCCGCGCGACCCGGACGGCTACGAGATCGTCCGCGAGATCGTCGAGCGCGCAATCCACGACGAAGGCCTGGCGCTGCTGGGCTGGCGCGAGGTGCCGGTCGACCCCGCCGACCTGTCCGAGACGGTGAAGCAGACCGAGCCGCTGCACCGGCAGGTCTTCGTCGGCAAGACCAAGGAGGAGGACGAGGCCGCCTTCGAGCGCCGGCTCTTCCTGGCGCGCAAGGTGATCTCGAATGCCGTCTACCGGCTGGAGGACCCGCGCTGCGCCGGCTACTACCCGGTGAGCATGTCCTCGCGCACCATCGTCTACAAGGGCATGGTGCTCGTCACGCAGCTGGGCGCCTACTTCAAGGACCTCGTCGACCCGCGCTTCGAGAGCGCGCTCGCCCTCGTGCACCAGCGCTTCGCCACGAACACGTTCCCGACCTGGCAGCTCGCGCACCCGTATCGCATGGTCGCCCACAACGGCGAGATCAACACGCTGCGCGGCAACGTCAACTGGATGGCGGCGCGCCAGGCGAGCGTCGATTCGGAGCTGTTCGGCAACGACATCTCCAAGCTCTGGCCGATCTCCTACGAGGGCCAGTCCGACACCGCCTGCTTCGACAACGCGCTCGAGTTCCTCGTGCAGGGCGGCTACTCGCTCGCCCACGCGATGATGATGCTCATTCCCGAGGCCTGGGCGGGCAACCCGCTCATGGACGAGGACCGGCGCGTCTTCTACGAGTACCACGCCGCCCTGATGGAGCCGTGGGACGGCCCGGCCGCGATCGCCTTCACCGACGGCCGCCAGATCGGCGCGACGCTGGACCGCAACGGGCTGCGCCCGGCGCGCTACCTCGTCACCGAGGACGACCTCGTCGTGCTCGCCTCCGAGATGGGCGTCCTGCCGATCCCCGAGGAGAAGATCGTCGAGAAGTGGCGCCTGCAGCCCGGGCGCATGCTGCTCATCGACCTCGAGCAGGGCCGCATCATCGCCGACGAGGAGATCAAGAAGGAGCTCGCCGCGGCGAACCCCTATCGCGAGTGGCTGAAGCACACCCAGATCGTGCTGGAGGACCTCAACCCCGTCCAGCCGCGCCAGTCGCGCACGGACGTGTCGCTGCTCGACCGGCAGCAGGCCTTCGGCTACACGCAGGAGGACCTGAAGATCCTCATGCAGCCCATGGCCGTCACCGGCCAGGAGGCGGTGGGCTCGATGGGCGCGGACACGCCGATCTCGGCGCTCTCGGACAAGGCGAAGCTGCTCTACACCTATTTCAAGCAGAACTTCGCCCAGGTGACGAACCCGCCGATCGACCCGATCCGCGAGGAGCTCGTCATGAGCCTCGTGTCCTTCATCGGACCGCGGCCGAACATCCTCGACCTCGAGGGCACCGCGCGGCGCAAGCGCCTCGAGGTGCGCCAGCCGATCCTGACCAACCAGGACCTCGAGAAGATCCGCTGCATCGGCCATTTCGAGGACCGCTTCGATACCAAGACCCTCGACATCACCTATCCCGCCGAGCAGGGCGCCCACGGCATGGAGGGCGCGCTCGAGCGCCTGTGCGACCGCGCCGAGGCGGCCGTGCGCGGCGGCTACAACATCATCATCCTGTCCGATCGGCAGCTGGGTCCCGATCGCATCCCGATCCCGGCGCTGCTCGCCACGGCGGCCGTGCACAGCTACCTGATCCGCAAGGGGCTGCGCACCTCGGTGGGCCTCGTCGTCGAGACCGGCGAGGCGCGCGAGGTGCACCATTTCGCCTGCCTAGCGGGCTACGGCGCGGAAGCGATCAACCCCTATCTCGCCTTCGACACGCTGGCCTCGATGATGGACGAGATGCCGGCGGAGGTGGACTCCGCCGAGGTCGTTCAGCGCTACATCAAGGCGATCGACAAGGGTCTGCTCAAGGTCATGTCCAAGATGGGCATCTCGACCTACCAGTCCTATTGCGGCGCGCAGATCTTCGACGCCGTGGGCCTCTCCTCGGAGTTCGTCGCGACGTACTTCTTCGGCACGGCGACCACGATCGAGGGCGTCGGGCTCGCCGAGGTCGCCCAGGAGGCGGTGATCCGCCACAGGGACGCGTTCGGCGACGCGCCGATCTACCGCGACAGCCTCGACGTCGGCGGCGAGTACGCCTTCCGCCTGCGCGGCGAGGCGCACGCCTGGAACCCGGACACGGTCGCGCCCCTCCAGCACGCCGTGCGCCTGAAGGCGGACGACCGCTATCGCGACTACGCGCGGCTCGTGAACGAGCAGGAGAACGCCTTGAAGACGGTGCGCGGTCTGCTGCGCATCAAGCAGGCGGAGGAGACCGGTCGCCGGCGCGTGCCGCTCGAGGAGGTCGAGCCCGCCGTCGAGATCGTCAAGCGCTTCTCGACGGGCGCGATGTCCTACGGCTCGATCTCGAAGGAGGCGCACGAGACGCTGGCGCTCGCCATGAACGAGCTCGGCGGCAAGTCGAACACCGGCGAGGGCGGCGAGGAGCCCGAGCGCTACCGGCCGATGCCGGACGGGCGCTCCAAGCGCTCGGCGATCAAGCAGGTGGCGTCCGGCCGCTTCGGGGTGACGACGGAGTACCTCGTCAATTCCGACATGATGCAGATCAAGGTGGCGCAGGGTGCCAAGCCCGGCGAGGGCGGGCAATTGCCCGGCCACAAGGTCGACGCGAAGATCGCCAAGGTTCGGCACTCGACGCCGGGCGTGGGCCTGATCTCGCCGCCGCCGCACCACGACATCTACTCGATTGAGGATCTGGCGCAGCTGATCTTCGACCTGAAGAACGTCAACCCGGCGGCCGACGTGTCGGTGAAGCTCGTCTCGGAGGTGGGCGTCGGCACGGTCGCGGCGGGTGTCGCCAAGGCGCGCGCCGACCACATCACCATCTCGGGCTTCGAGGGCGGCACGGGCGCGTCCCCGCTCACCTCCATCAAGCACGCGGGCTCGCCCTGGGAGATGGGCCTCGCCGAGACGCATCAGACGCTCGTGATGAACCGCCTGCGCGGGCGCGTGGCGCTGCAGGTCGACGGCGGCCTGCGCACCGGTCGGGACGTCGTCATCGGCGCGCTGCTCGGGGCCGACGAGTTCGGCTTCTCGACGGCGCCGCTGATCGCGGCCGGCTGCATCATGATGCGCAAGTGCCACCTCAACACCTGCCCCGTCGGCGTCGCGACGCAGGACCCGGTGCTGCGCAAGCGCTTCAAGGGCCTGCCCGAGCACGTGGTGAACTACTTCTTCTTCGTCGCCGAGGAGGTGCGCGAGCTGCTCGCAGAGATGGGCTACCGCTCGCTCGCGGAGATCGTCGGCCAGGCGGACCTCCTGACGAAGCGCGAGGGCGTGAGCCATTGGAAGGCGCGCGGGATCGACTTCGCCCGCATGCTGACGAGGCCGGACGTCGGCCCCGACGTCGCCGTCCGCCACGTCGAGCGCCAGGTCCACCCGATCGCCGAGGTGCTCGACCGCCGGCTGATCGCCGAGGCCGAGCCGGCGCTCGCCCGCGGCGAGGCGGTGACGATCGAGGCCGGCGTCAAGAACGTCGACCGCACGGTGGGCGCCATGCTCTCGGGCGAGGTCGCCAGGCGCTACGGCCACGAGGGCTTGGCCGACGACACGATCACCGTGAAGCTGAAGGGCACCGCCGGCCAGAGCTTCGGCGCCTGGGTCGCCTGTGGCGTGACCCTGGAGCTCGAGGGCGAGGCCAACGACTACGTCGGCAAGGGGCTGTCCGGCGGCAAGCTGATCATCAAGCCGGCGGCCGAGACCAAGGCCGTGCCGGAGCGCTCGATGATCGTCGGCAACACCGTGCTCTACGGCGCGATCTCGGGCGAGTGCTACTTCCGCGGCGTCGCCGGCGAGCGCTTCGCCGTGCGCAACTCCGGCGCGATCGCGGTGGTCGAGGGCGTGGGCGACCACGGCTGCGAGTACATGACCGGCGGCGTCGTGGTGGTGATCGGCCAGACCGGGCGCAACTTCGCGGCCGGCATGTCGGGCGGCATCGCCTACGTGCTCGACGAGGCCGGCGACTTCGGCAAGCGCTGCAACCTGTCCATGGTCGACCTCGAGCCCGTCGAGGAGGAGGAGGACCTGATGCGCCGCCTGCACCACCACGGCGGCGACCTCGAGACCAAGGGCCGCATCGACGTGATGGCGAACATGTCCGGCAAGGACGAGGAGCGCCTGATGCAGCTCATCGCCAACCACCTCCAGTACACGGGCTCCGCCCGGGCGAAGGCCATCCTCGACGACTGGGCGACGTACCGGACGAAGTTCGTGAAGGTGATGCCGGTGGAGTACCGCCGGGCGCTGCGGGAGATGGAGCGAGCGCGGATGCCGGCCGCGGCGGAGTGAGGGGCGAGACCGCGGTCCGCGGCCGCCGGCCGGACGATACCGAGACGCGCCCCGAGCGGGCGTGAGCGAGAAAGAGACAGCGTGGCCGGGGCGCCGATCGCGCGGGTGACGAGGACGAGGGACGAATGGGCAAGGTCACGGGCTTTCTCGAGTACGATCGCGCCGAGCAGAAGTACGAGCTCGCCGGCGATCGCGTGCGCCACTTCAAGGAGTTCACGTTGCCCCTGGACGAGGGCGACCTGAAGAAGCAGGCGGCGCGCTGCATGGATTGTGGCATCCCGTTCTGCCACGGGCCGAACGGCTGCCCCGTGCACAACCAGATCCCCGACTGGAACGACCTCGTCTACCAGGGCGACTGGGAAGCGGCCGCGCGCGACCTGCACTCCACCAACAACTTCCCGGAGTTCACCGGCCGCATCTGCCCCGCGCCCTGCGAGGAGGCCTGCACGCTCAACCTCGAGAACCAGCCGGTCGCCATCAAGACGATCGAGCAGGCGATCGCCGACAAGGCCTGGGACATGGGCTGGGTGAAGCCCGAGCCCCCCAAGCACCTCACCGGCAGGCGCGTGGCGATCATCGGCTCCGGGCCGGCCGGCCTCGCCGCCGCCCAGCAGCTCGCCCGCGTCGGCCACGAGGTGCACGTCTTCGAGCGCCAGGCGAAGCCGGGCGGGCTGCTGCGCTACGGCATCCCCGACTTCAAGATGGAGAAGTACCACATCGAGCGGCGCGTGAAGCAGATGGAGGCCGAGGGCGTGGTCTTCCACTGCAACGTCGAGATCGGCAAGACGCGTTCCTTCGCCTCGCTGCACAACGAGTTCGACGCCGTGCTGCTGGCGGCGGGCGCCGAGAACCCGCGTGACCCGCAGCTGCCGGGCCAGGAGCTCGACGGCGTGCACTACGCCATGCCCTTCCTCACCCAGTCCAACCAGCGGGTGAACGACGAGGGGATTCCGGAGGAGGTCGAGCAGGTCACGGCGGCGGGCAAGCACGTCGTCGTGATCGGCGGCGGCGACACGGCGTCGGACTGCATCGGAACCTCCTTCCGCCAGGGCGCGCTCGCGGTGACGCAGCTCGACATCCGCCCCAAGCCGCCGATGATCGAGGACAAGCTCACCGTGTGGCCCTACTGGCCCACGAAGTATCGCACCTCGTCCTCGCAGGCGGAGGGCGCGGAGCGCGAGTTCCAGGCCGCGACGCTCGCGATCGAGGGCAAGAAGGGCAAGGTCACGGGCGTGCGCTGCGCGCGCGTCGACGAGAAGCGCCAGCCGATCCCCGGCACCGAGTTCGTCATCAAGGCGGACCTCGTCTTCATCGCCATCGGCTTCGCCGGGCCGGTTACGGAGGGGCTGCTCGCCGAGACGCAGGTGGCGCTCGACCGGCGCGGCAACGTCATGGCCGACGACCGGGACTACCGCACCTCGAGCGAGAAGCTCTTCGTCGCCGGCGACATGCGCCGCGGCCAGTCGCTCGTCGTCTGGGCGATCCGCGAGGGGCGCCAGGCGGCCCATGCGATCGACACGTTCCTGATGGGGGCCTCGACGCTGCCGCGGTGAGCGCGGTGCGCCTCGCCCGGCTTTCGCCACCTTCCCGGTGCACGGCAGGGCGAGGGCGGGCGCAACCCCGTCTTCAGCGTTCGTTAACCATGGCGGCGCAGCCTTCCGGTCTTCCCGCCGAGGACGCCGCGCCCCGAGGACGATACCCGCCGATGACGCTCCGCCAGAGACAGGCCCGCGCCCCCGCAGCCCTCGTCGCGCTCAGCGCAGCGTGGGCGCTCGCGCCGGCGCCTGCCGTGGCGCATCCCCACGTCTGGGTGGAGACGAAGACGCGGATCGCCTACGACGATGCCGGCCGCGTCGCCGCCCTCACCCACGCCTGGACCTTCGACGAGGCGAACTCGGCCAGCATGGTCTTCGGCCTCGACGCGAACGGGGACGGCCGCTACGCGCGCGACGAGCTCGCCGAGATGGCGGAGATCAACGCCACCAGCCTCGGCGACTTCGGCTACTTCACCTACCTCGTGGCGGACGGGGTCGATCAGGCCTTCGGTGCGCCGAAGGACTACTACCTGACGCACGACGGCACGGCCCTCACGCTGCACTTCACGCTTCCGCTCGAGACCCCGGCGCGGGCGGAGACGGCCCTCGTGCTCGAGCTCTACGATCCGGAGTTCTTCATCTCCTTCCGCATCGCGGACGGAGCCGACGCGGTCGCACTCGCGGGCGGCCCGCAGGGCTGCGCGGTCGACGTCTCCCGCGCCGCCGAGCTCGGAATCCCGGACACGATGGATATGGTGAACCTCAGCGAGGCGCTCTTCGAGGCGATCACGGCGGCGGAGGCGACGCAGGACGACTTCATCAACCGCGCACTCGTCGCCTGTCCCTGAGGCCGCAGCGATGCCCGCGCACTCTCCCGCGCCCGCCACCTCGCTCCCGCTCGCGCCCGCCGCGGCGCGCCCCTGGCTGCGGATCGCGCTCGCGATCGGCGCCGTCGTCCTCGTGGCCGGCACCTGCGCGCTGCTGATCTGGGCGTTGCTGCCCCCCGCCCCGCCGCCGCGCCCCTCGCCGTTCGGCGTCGGCGTCCCCGAGGCGCCGCCGCGGACTGGGGCGCTCGCGCGGGTGCTCGCGGTCTTCCAGAGCACGTTCTACGACGGGCTGCGCGGGGCGGTGAGCGCGCTGAAGGAGAGCGGCGCAGCCTTCCCGGCGCTGGTCGGGCTGGGCTTCGCCTACGGCGTCTTCCACGCCGCCGGTCCGGGGCACGGCAAGGCGGTGATCGCGGCCTACCTCGTCGCCGACGGGCGCGCCGCCTGGAAGGGCTTCTCGCTCTCGCTCGCAGCGGCACTGCTGCAGGCGCTCGTGGCGATCGCCCTCGTGCTGACCGCCGGCCTCCTCCTCGCCGCCACCGCGCGGGAGATGGACACGGCCACGCGGCTGATCGAGACGGCGAGCTTCACCGCGGTCGCGCTGATGGGCGCGCTCGTCGTGTGGCGCAAGTCCGGCGCGCTCGCGACGCTGCTCGCCGCGGCGCGCGGCCGGGCGCCGGCACCCGGCTGCGGCGACGGCTGCGCGCACCTGCCCGACCCGCAGACGCTCTCGCGGATGCGTGGCCTGCGCGAGCAGGCCGGCGTCGTCCTCGCGGCGGGCCTGCGGCCCTGCGCCGGCGCGATCGTCGTCCTCGTCTTCGCGCTGTCGCAGGGGATCGTCTGGGCCGGCGTCGCGGCGACGCTGGCGATGGCGCTCGGCACCGCGCTGACGACCGGGCTCATCGCGACACTGGCGGTTCTCGCCAAGCGCCTCGCGCTCGGTCTGGCCGGGGGGCGCGGGATGGCCGGAACGTTGGCGATCGGCGGGCTCGAGCTGATCGCGGGTGCCTTCGTGCTGGTGCTCGGGCTAGCGCTGCTCGTCGGGGTGTCGCAGGTGGGCGTGCTCTGAGGCGCGGTGCCAAACCGAGCCGCACGCTCACCAGCCCAGCGCGCAGCCGTCCTTGCGGGGGTCGGAGGCGCCGACGAGGACGCCGCGGGCGCGGTCGATCCACACCGCCTGCGCGCCGCCGATGGGTGCCCCCGCGGCCTCGGGCGCGGCGCCGCGCGCGGCGAGCCAGCCCACGGCCTCGCCGTCGAAGCCGGCCTCGACCTCCGTGCGGCCGCCGTAGCCGAACAGCCGCGGCGCGTCGATGGCGGCCTGCAGGTCGAGCCCCTCCTCGAACAGGCGGATCATCAGGTGGGCGTGGCCCGCCGCCTGATACTGCCCGCCCATGACGCCGAAGGGCATCAGCGGCACGCCGTCGGCCTCGACCAGGCCGGGGATGATCGTGTGCATCGTGTGCTTGCCCGGCGCGAGCGCGTTCGGATGCCCCGCATCGAGCGAGAAGCTCGCCCCGCGGCAATGGAGCAGAACGCCGCTCCTCGGCGCGTACAGCGTCGAGCCGAAGGGATGGAACAGCGAGTTGATGAAGGAGACGACGAGCCCGTCGGGATCGACGACGGACAGGCAGATCGTGTCGGTCTCCCACGGGATCGGGCCGAGGTCGCGCCGCGCCCGCTCGGGTCCGGCGCCCGGCCCGGGATCGGCGGCGGCGCGCCGCACGAAGGCGACCGCCGCCTCGCCGAGGAAGCCGTCGAGCGCGACCGGCATCGCCGCGGGATCGGTGATCGCGCCGTCGCGCAGACGGTAGGCGGCCCGCGTCGCCTCCGCGTAGAGCCGCAGCCGCTCGGGCCCGCGCGCCGCGCGCCAGACGTCCCAGCCCTCCAGCGCCTTCAGGATCAGGAGCGCGGTGGCGCCCTGGCCGTTGGGCGGCGTCTCGACCACGTCGATCCCGGCGAAGCGGCTTCGGATCGGCTCGACCCAGCGCGGCTCGAAGCCGGAGAGGTCCTCGTGCGTGTGCGTGCCGCCGAGCGCGCGCAGCGTGCCGATCACGTCGTCGGCGACGGCGCCCTCGTAGAACCCGGCCCTGCCGTCGCGCCCGATGGCGCGCAGCGTCGCGGCGAGCGCGGGCTGGCGGTGGACGTCGCCGACCGCGAGGGGTCGCCCGTCCTTCAGGAAGGCCGCCGCGGTCTCCGGCCGGCGAGCCAGCCGCGCCGCATGTGCCGCCCAGTCGTAGGCGACGCGCGGCGCGATCGCGTAGCCGGCCTCCGCGACGCGGGCGGCGGGCTCCATCAGCTCGGCGAGCGGCAGGCGGCCGTGGGCGGCGTGGAGCGCGACCCAGGCGGCGACGGCGCCGGGCACGTTGACCGCGTGCGGGCTGTCGTCGGGGATCGCCGAGAGCCCGGTGTCGGCCACCGCCGCGCGGTCCACACCCTTCGGCGAAGGGCCGGAGCCCATCAGCGCGCGGGTCGGCGCGCCGGGCGGGGCGACGAGCGCGAAGCAGTCGCCGCCGATGCCGGTCATGTGCGGCTCGACCACGCAGAGCATCGCGGATGCGGCGAGGGCCGCATCCGCGGCGGAGCCGCCGCGCTTCATCGCCTCGACGCCCACGAGGGACGCGAGCGGGTGGGACGTGGCGATCATCGCGTTGGTGCCGAGGACGGCGGAACGGCCGGGGGCCTGGAAATCGCGGAGCATCGGGGGTCCTTCCCGAGGGATGAAGCCTCGTCGTTGTGGAGCCGAACCGCGCGCCTGGCAAGCGCGCGTCGCGCGCGCTCCGGATCGGGCAGGAACGCACGTCCGCTGTGCTCGCCACGCGCCGGTGGGACCCTCGCGCCGGCGCGCCCCGTTTGCTAGGAGGGAGGCGACACCCGATCCCGAACGAGCCCGAGGACGAGAACCCATGCCCGACGTCGCCTATCCGAAGCTCGCCTTGCAGATCGCCGGCGCCTGGCGCCCCGCCGCCGACGGGGCGACGCTTCCCGTGATCGACCCGGCGACCGGCGAGACGATCGGCGCGCTGCCGAAGGCCGGCACCGCCGACCTCGACGAGGCGCTGGCCGCCGCCGACGCCGGCTTCGCGGCCTGGCGCAAGGTCGGCGCCTTCGACCGCTACAAGATCCTGCGCAAGGCGGCCGACCTCCTGCGCGAGCGCGCCGAGACCATCGCCACCATCATGACGATGGAGCAGGGCAAGCCGCTCGCGGAAGCCCGCGTCGAGACGCTCGGCGCCGCCGACACCTGCGACTGGCTCGCCGAGGAGGGCCGGCGCGCCTACGGCCGGGTGATCCCGCCGCGTTCCGGCGACGTGCTCCAGCTCGTCATGAAGGAGCCCGTCGGGCCGGTCGCCGCGTTCACGCCCTGGAACTTCCCGATCAACCAGGCCATGCGCAAGGTTGCGGCGGGCCTGTCGGTCGGCTGCTCGGTGATCCTGAAGGGCCCGGAGGACACGCCGGCCTCCTGCATGGAGATGGTGCGCTGCTTCCTCGACGCGGGCGTTCCCGGCGAGGCGCTGCAGCTCGTCTTCGGCGTGCCCGCCGAGATCTCGGAGTACCTGATCCCCTCGCCCGTGATCCGGAAGATCTCCTTCACGGGCTCGACGGCGGTGGGCAAGCACCTCGCCGCGCTCGCCGGCCAGCACATGAAGCGCGCGACGATGGAGCTCGGCGGCCACGCCCCCGCGATCGTGTTCGAGGACGCCGACGTCAACAAGGCGCTCTCGGTGCTCTCAGCCAACAAGTACCGCAACGCGGGCCAGGTCTGCATCGCGCCGACCCGCTTCCTCGTGCACGAGACGGTCTACGAGCGCTTCGTCGACGGCTTCGTCGACATCTCCAAGAACCTGAACGTCGGCAACGGCCTCGATCCGCAGACCAAGATGGGCCCGCTCGCCCACGCCCGGCGCATCGAGGCGATGGAGACGCTCGTCGCCGACGCGGTCGAGAAGGGCGCGACACTGCGGACCGGCGGCAAGCGCATCGGCAACCAGGGTTTCTTCTTCGAGCCGACCGTGTTCACCGACGTGCCGCGCGACGCGCGCATCATGAACGAGGAGCCCTTCGGCCCCGTCGCCTCGATCAACCGCTTCAAGGATCGCGACGAGGCGATCGCGGAGGCCAACCGCCTGCCCTACGGCCTCGCCGCCTACGCCTACACCAGTTCCGCGCAGACCGCCTCGGCGCTCGCGGCGGGGATCGAGAGCGGAATGGTCTCGATCAACCATCACGGGGTGGCGCTGCCGGAGACCCCCTTCGGCGGCATGAAGGACTCCGGCTACGGCTCGGAGGGCGGCGTCGAGGCGCTCGACGCCTACCTGACCACCAAGTTCGTGACCCAGCAGGGCCTCTGATCGAGCCCACGCGCCGGGGCGCCGCCGCGCGCCCCGGCCCTGCCGTGCGCCTCCGGGATCCCTGGCGCCCGGCTGTTCTTTTGCCTATTTGTTGAGCAGTGATAGCTGCCTTCGTTTTCATCAGGCGCCGCGCGCGCCCGTCGGCGCCCGCAGCGCCCCTCCCGCTCCCTCGCGAAGCTCGGTCACAACGCTCGGATTCGGTTTTTCCCGGAGGCCGCGGCGCACTTGGCACGCACCTTGATTAACGATCCCCGACCACACGGGGCCGCCGCGTCCCGTGGTTCGCGCAACCGGCCGGCGGGGAACGTCCCGTCGGGATCCAAGGGGGCTTGCCCATGAAGATCGTGATGGCCGTCATCAAGCCGTTCAAGCTGGAGGAGGTGCGCGATGCGCTCACCGCTCTCGGCGTGCACGGCCTGACCGTGACCGAGGTGAAGGGTTACGGCCGGCAGAAGGGACACACCGAGATCTACCGCGGCGCCGAGTACGCCGTGAGCTTCCTGCCCAAGATCAAGATCGAGGTGGCGGTGTCCGCCGACCTCGTCGCCTCCGCCATCGAGGCGATCGCCAACGCCGCCCGGACCGGCCAGATCGGTGACGGCAAGATCTTCGTCGTGCCGCTGGAGAAGGCGGTGCGGATCCGCACCGGCGAGACCGACGGCGACGCGCTCTGAGCGCGCGCCCCGCGCTCGTTTTCCATTCGATCGGAGGAGTTTTCCGAATGATGCCTTCCATCCTGACCAAGGCGGCCGCCTCGACGCTCGCGCTCGTCGTGCTCGCCACCGCGGCCGTCGCGCAGGACGCCGCCCCCGAGGCCGCCGAGGCGGTCGAGTACGCTCTCGCCGGCGACACGGCCTTCGTCTTCAACACGCTGCTGTTCCTGATCGGCGGCTTCCTCGTGATGTGGATGGCCGCGGGCTTCGCGATGCTCGAGGCCGGCATGGTGCGCTCCAAGAACGTCTCCATGCAGTGCCTCAAGAACATCGGCCTGTACTCCATCGCCGGCCTGATGTTCTGGGTGGTCGGCTACAACCTCATGTACGACGGCGTCGACGGTGGCTTCCTCGGTTCCTTCACGCCCAAGGCGATCCCGTCGCCCGACGCCGAGGCGGCGGGCGACGGCTACGCCGCGGCCTCCGACTGGTTCTTCCAGATGGTGTTCTGCGCCACCACCGCCTCGATCGTGTCCGGCACCATCGCCGAGCGCACCAAGATGTGGCCGTTCTTCATCTTCGTCGCGATCCTGACCGGCATCATCTATCCGATCACCGGCTCCTGGCAGTGGGGCGGTGGCTGGCTCGCCGAGATGGGCTTCTCCGACTTCGCCGGCTCGACGCTGGTGCACTCGGTCGGCGGCTGGGCGGCGCTCGCGGGCGCGCTCATCATTGGCGCGCGTACCGACAAGTACTCGGCCGACGGCAAGGTGATGCCGCTGCCGGGCTCGTCGATGCCGCTCGCGACGCTGGGCACCTTCATCCTCTGGCTCGGATGGTTCGGCTTCAACGGCGGCTCGCAGCTCGCCATGGGCACGATCGCCGACGCCTCGGCGGTCTCGAAGATCTTCATGAACACCAACCTCGCCGCCGCGGCGGGCGTGGTGGCCGCGATGATCCTCTGCCAGATCGTCTACAAGAAGGTCGACCTCACGATCGCGCTCAACGGCGCCCTCGCGGGCCTCGTCTCGATCACCGCCGGGCCGCTCGACCCGTCCGTCCCGCTCGCCATCCTCATCGGTGCCGTCGGCGGCGCGATCGTGGTCTTCGCGGTGCCGCTCCTCGACAAGCTGAAGATCGACGACGTGGTGGGCGCGATCCCGGTCCACCTGCTCGCCGGCATCTGGGGCACGATGGTGGTGCCGCTGTCCACCGAGGGCACGAGCTTCGTCACCCAGTTCATCGGCGTGGTCTCGATCGGCGCCTTCGCCTTCGTCGCCTCGGCGATCGTCTGGTACGTGCTCAAGATGGCCACGGGCCTTCGCGTGTCGAAGGAGGAGGAGATGGCGGGCCTCGACAAGCTCGAGGTCGGCGTCGAGGCCTATCCCGAGTTCGCGGGCGCCGGTCGCGCCTGATCGGCACCCCGTCCGAGCCCTCGGCCCGAACGACGAACGCCGCGCCCCCCCGGGGCGCGGCGTTCCGCGTTTTCCCGCCGAGGCGAGCGCGCGGCTCAGGCGGCCTTCTTCTGGTAGTCCTTGATGTCCGTGAAGCGGATCTGCGGCCAGCGCTCCTCGTCGTAGCGCAGCGAGAAGGCGGAGGGCGCGAGGAAGACCGGCGCGCCGTCGAGGTCGTCCGCCATGGCCGAGCGGTTGGCGTTCATGAACTCGTCGAGCTTGCGCTCGTCCTCGGACGCGATCCAGCGGCACACCGAGAAGCGGGTCTGCTCGTAGTCGATCGGCAGGGAGTATTCCGCCTGGAGCCGCTCCTTGAGCACGTCGAGCTGGAGCGCGCCGACGACACCGACGATGGCGCCCGATCCGTCGTGCGGCACGAAGAGCTGGACGACGCCCTCCTCGCCGAGCTGCTGGAGCGCCTCCTTGAGCTTCTTCGCCTTCATGGCGTCCGACAGCTTCACGCGGCGCATGATCTCCGGGGCGAAGGACGGCACGCCGCGGAAGACGAGATCCTCGCCTTCCGTGAGCGTGTCCCCGATCCGCAGCGTTCCGTGGTTGGGGATGCCGACCACGTCCCCCGCATAGGCCTCGTCGGCCACGGCGCGATCCTGCGCGAAGAAGAATTGCGGCGCGGACAGCGTGATCGGCTTGCCCGTGCGCACGAGCTTCGCCTTCATGCCGCGCTGGAGCCTGCCCGAGCACACCCGCATGAAGGCGATGCGGTCGCGATGGTTCGGATCCATGTTCGCCTGGATCTTGAAGACGAAGCCGGTCATCTTCGGCTCGCTCGCCTCGACCGCGCGCCCGTCCGCCTCTTGTGCGCGGGGCGGCGGCGCCACGGCACCGAGCGAGTCGATGAGGTCGCGCACGCCGTAGTTCCGCAGCGCGGAGCCGAAGAACACCGGCGTCAGGTGCCCCTCGCGGAAGGCCTGGAGATCGAAGCGCTTCAGGCCCTCACGGGCGAGCTCCACCTCCTCGCGGAAGACCGCGCGCTCGGCCGGATCCGGCAGGAGCGCGTCGAACAGCGGGTCGTCGGGGCCGGAGACGGGGGTCGGCGTCACCTCGTCGTCGAGGCGGCGCACGGTGTTCGCCACGAGGTCGTAGGTGCCGGCGAAGGAGCGTCCGCGACCGATCGGCCAGGTCACCGGCGCGATGTCGAGGGCGAGCGTCTTCTCGATCTCGTCGAGGAGATCGAACGGGTCGCGCGTCTCGCGGTCCATCTTGTTGACGAAGGTGACGATCGGGATGTCGCGCAGCCGGCAGACCTCGAACAGCTTGCGCGTGCGCGCCTCGATGCCCTTGGCGGCGTCGATCACCATCACGGCCGAGTCGACCGCGGTCAGCGTGCGGTAGGTGTCCTCCGAGAAGTCCTCGTGGCCCGGCGTGTCGAGCAGGTTGAACACGTGCCCGCCGTACTCGAACGTCATCACCGAGGTGACGACGGAGATGCCGCGGCTCTTCTCGATCGCCATCCAGTCCGAGCGCGTGGAGACGCGGTTGCGCTTGGCCTTCACCTCGCCGGCGAGCTGGATCGCGCCGCCGAACAGGAGGAGCTTCTCGGTCAGCGTCGTCTTGCCCGCGTCCGGGTGCGAGATGATGGCGAAGGTGCGGCGCGCCGAGACGGGATCGGCGGCGGCGGGGCGTGCGGCGTCGGTCATCGGAAGGGCGATCGGGCTTGCGGGGAACGTGACGCCTCAGATGGGGCAGATCGCGGCAAAACGCAAATCAGGTCACGCCGTCGGAGACAGCGGTCGAAACCCCTGTTCGTCGACTGAACCGCGGAAATGCAACTTCTCGGCTGGCATAGCCGCAGCAGCGCGGCCAATCTCTCCTCGTCGAGCGGAACGCCAAGGACGGGCCAGCGTCCCGCGGCGGGAGATCGGCTCTCGCCGCCTGCGGGCGACAGCCTCGCTCGATCGATGGAGGATGTGCGATGATGTGGGGCTTCCCACGCGTCAGCGTGTCCATCACCCTGCGCCGGACGCGGAAGACGAGCTGGACCCTCGTCTTCCGCTTGGCGCTAGGGCGATGAAAACGGAGGGGGAGAGGAAACTCTCCTCCTCCACTCCACGACCGCAATATAGCCTCGAAACGCACCCGCGGCAACGCCGCCGCGCATCGCGGCCGGCGTCACGCCGCCGCTTCCGCCGGCGCCTGCCCGCGCATGCGGTCGATCTTCGCGAACTGCTCGCGGGTCACCGCGGCCCAGTGGCCGAGGTCGTAGGTCGCGACCTCCTTGGCCATCGCGGCCATGGCGGCGGCGGCCTCCTCCGGCGGGGTGGCGAGCGCGGTGTCGAGCGCGTTGTCGAGCGAGCGGTTCGAGTAGGGGTTCGTCAGCATCGCCTGAGGCAGCTCGACGGCGCAGCCGGCGAACTCCGAGAGGATGAGGACGCCTGGATTCCCGGCCTTCGACGCCACGTATTCCTTGGCGACGAGGTTGAGCCCGTCGCGCAGGGGCGCCGTGAGGCACACGTCCGCGATGGCGTAGTAGGCGACCAGCTTCTCGAACGGGATCGCCTGGCCGAACAGGACGACGGGCGTCCAGTCCAGCGTCGAGAAGCGGCCGTTGATTCGGCCTACGAGCCCCTCGATATCGCGCTGCGTGCCCTCGTAGACCGTCATCTGCGCGGCGGCCCGCACGGACGTCGCGAGCATCTTCACCTTGCCGATCAGCTCGGGACGGCGCTCGAGCAGGCGCTCGAAGGCGCACAGGCTCTCGACCATGCCCTTGGTGTAGTCCGTGCGGCCCACCGTCATGATCAGGCGACGCCCGTCCAGCTCGGCCAGGAGCTGCTTCTGCAGGTCCTGGTTCTCCGGCGTGGCCAGGATCGAGCCGACGAGCGCGGCGTTGCAGCCCACGGGCGCCACGCCGAGCAGCACGTCGCGGCCCTCGAACGTCACCTTCTCCGGCACGTCGGGCTCGGAGAGAGCCATCCCGGGCGTTGCCAGCACCGCGTCGACGGGGATCGCCTCGCCCATCGTCGCGCCCATCAGCGAGCGCGACACCTCGGCGAAGTTGCGGGCGTAGCGCGGCAGATGGAAGCCGACGAGATCGCAGTCGAGCAGCGAGTTGACGATCTCGCGCCGCCAGGGCAGCACGTTGAACACGTCCGGCCCCGGGAAGGGCGTGTGATGGAAGAAGGCGATCTTCACGTCGGGCTTGATGCGGCGCAGGTAGAGCGGCACGAGCCAGAGATTGTAGTCGTGCACCCACACGAGCCCATCGTCCGCTACCTCCTCGGCCGCCGCCTCGGCGAAGGCCCGATTCACCTCGCGGAACGTGTCCCAATCCACATTGTCGTAGCGGTAGCGATCCGGGAACGAGTGCAGGATCGGCCACAGCGCCTCCTTGGACGTGACGTGGTAGAAGCTCTCCACCTGCTCCTTCGTCAGCGGCAGGCGCGAGACGCGGTAGTCGCCGAACGGGTCCTCGACGGTCACGACCTTCTCGAACTCGACGCCGACCTCGGGATCGAACGTCTTCCACGCGACCCAGGAGCCGGCCTCGTCGCCGAGGTGGTTGAAGAAGCTCTTGAGCGTCGGGACGATGCCGTTGGGGCTCTTGTTCGTCCGGTAGTGGATCTTGCCGTCGATCGTCACCTCCTCGAGGGGCTGGCGATGATAGACGATGACGAGGGGGGATCCGCTCATGCCGTTTCTCCTGCCGTTTCTCCTGCCGCTTCTCCCGCGAGGCGGAAGTGGCGCAGCGCGTCGGCGATGCCGGCCGCGCCGGGATGGGGCGAGTGGTAGACGTGGGCGAGCCCGTCGATGGCCCGCACCAGCGGCTCCTCGGAATTGCCGACGGCCACCGCGTTGAAGCCCTCCGCCAGCATGGCGTAGTCGTTCATCGTGTCGCCGGCGGCGAGCACCGTCGCGGGGTCGAGGCCGAGCGTGCGCACGAAGCGCGAGAGCGTCGTGCCCTTGTTGATGCCCTTGGGCACCACGTCGAAGAAGCGCCCGGCGGAGACGATGCAGTCGAAGCCCGCCGCCTCCACCTTCTCGCGGCTCGCCGGCGTCAGGTGCGCCGGGTCGTAATCGTAGCTGACGCGGTAGCGGAAGGGCGTGTCCTGGATCGTCAGGCCCGGCTCCCCGGCGAGAAGCGCGCGCACGCGCTCGCCCGCATCGCCCCAGGCCTCGCGGATCGGCGCCTCGAACTCTTCCCACGGCTGCAGCGAGACGCCGTCGTAGACGGACGTGCCGATGTCGCCGACGATGAAGTGCGGGCGCGGCATGCCGGGCGTCTCGATCAGCTCGGCGATGAAGTCGATGTCGCGGCCCGTGACGAAGACGAGGAGCGCGTCCTCGCGGGCCGAGAGCTGCGCGTAGAGGGCGGCGCGCTGGGCGTCGGAGCCGCCGAGGAAGGTGCCGTCGAGGTCCGTCGCGAGGACGAGGGACGGGGCGGGTGTCGTCGGGGCATTCATGCGGAGAGGCGCTCCTCTACTTCCTCGATGCGGGCGGGGTGCGGCGTCGTCCAGTCGTCGCGGGCGCCGACGGCCTCCGGATGGAGATCGGCGAGCATGAGCTCCTTCATCGACGCGGAGACCGGGGCGCCGTCGAGGATGGCGAGCACCGTCTCGCAGACCGGCATCGGCACGCCGAGCCGCCGCGCCAGCGCGACGACCGAATGGGCGTTCTCCGCGCCCTCGACCACGGGCCCGTCGGCGCGGCGCACCGCCGTCTCGCCGGCGCCGAGCGCCTTCCCGTAGCTGAAGTTGCGCGACTGCGTGGACGAGCAGGTGAGCATCAGGTCGCCCGCGCCGGCGAGCCCGAGCAGCGTCTCGAGCCGCGCGCCGACGGCGAGGCCGAGCTCGGTGATCTCGGCGAGACCGCGGGTGATGATCATCGCCCGCGCGTTCGAGCCGAGCCCGAGGCCCTCGGCGACACCGCAGGCGATGGCGATGACGTTCTTCGCAGCCCCGCCGATCTCGACGCCGCGGACGTCTCCGGAGACGTAGGGGCGGAAGGATTCGCTCGCGAAGGTGACGGCGACCCGCGCGGCGAGGTGGCCGTCGTGAAAGCCGTCCCGAGAATCTTCCTGTGCGGCGGCGATCGTGACGCCGGTCGCCATGTCCTGCGCCACCTCGCCGGCGAAGGTCGGGCCGGACAGGACCGCCATCTCGCGGCCGGGCATCACCGCCTCGATCACCTCGCCCATCAGGAGCCCGGTGTCGCGCTCGATGCCCTTGGCGCAGATCACGACGGGAACGTCCCCCGGAAGCAGCGGCTCGACCCGGCTCGCCACCGTGCGCAGATGCTGCGAGGGGCTGACCAGCACGACGAGGTCGGCGCCCGCGAGCGCCTCCTCCATCGCGTTGGTGACGAGGACGTCGCCGGGGATGTCGGCGTCGGGCAGGAAGGGGTTGCGGCGCTCGCGGGCGACCGCGTCGACCACGTGCTCCTCGCGCGCCCACAGCCTGACGCGCCGACCGGCGCGCCAGGCGGTGAGCGCGAGCGCGGTGCCCCACGATCCGCCGCCGATCACGGCGATGGTGTCGAAGACCGCGGGCCGCGTGTCCTCGGCGGGACGTGATGATGCTGGATCGAACGTCAAGAGGCGGATCTCCTCTGGTATCGGCGCGCCGGCGGGCGCGCGTCCGGAACGGACTCGCGCGGCCGGGATGTGGCGCCACATAGTCGTGGCGCCCCGTTGCGATGCGCGATCCGTGATGATGGACGTCTAGATAGAGCACTGCAGCGCAAAAGGCAAATCCACCCGCGCCAATGGATGAGCGGCGGGTCACCGGCGCGGGGGGAATGCTCGTGAATGTTCTCCGAGGGAACTTTCGATCCGCTTCGTTCTACGAACGCTCTTGCCTGATCGGTCGCGCCCGCTGCCGAAATGTTGCTTCCGCTGCCGAAATATGTGGCAGTGCAACAGCTTGTGCTCAGCCGGCCTCGAGCCCGCGCCATCCCTTGGCGACGAGCGCGGCGGAGGCTTCGTCGAGGCGCGCCAGAGCCCCGTCCAGCGCCCGGCGCTCGGCGGCGGGGAGGCCCGACTCGAGCGTGTCCTCGATGCGCCTCGCCAGACGCGCGATGTCCGCGAAGGCGCCAGCGCCGGCGGGCGTCAGGGAGAGGCTCGCCCGGCGTCGGTCTCGGCTCGCGCTGGTGCGAACGGCCAGTCCGAGCTTCATCAGGTGGGCGATCGCCCGGCTCGTCGCGAACTGGTCGAGCCCGGCCGCCCGCGCGATCTCGCCGGCGCTGAGCCCCTGCCTGTCCCCGATCACGGCGAGCGCCCGCCACGAGGCCTGCGTCAGGCCGTAGGCCGGACAGTAATAGCTCTCGAGCACGCCGGCGACGCGGGCGGAGACGATGAAGAGCCGGTAGGGCAGCCACGCCTCCAGCGCGAGCGGGGAGGCGTCGCCCCGCGGCGGTGTCTCGTCGGTCATGAGGCCTCGTCGGTCGTGCTGATCCGCGACTGCTTCCTTCCCGCGCGCCCGGCGGGCCGCGCGAGCATGACGCCGCAGGTGTGCCCACCGCAAGGGCGGAGGCTGCACATCATTCGCGCTTTGCGCTACGTGAAACCTGCAATATATTTGCAATTCGCAAGCTTATGGCAAGGAAGAAGCCGATGCCGAAGGATCGTGGCCGCCGCGTCGCCGCCCTGATGTTCGCCGCCACCGCGCTCTTGTGGGGCTCCTCCGCGATCGTGACGACGACGCAGGCCGTGGCGGTGCCCGCCGCGCTCTCGGTCGCCTGGCGCATGCTGATCGTCTTCGCCGTCATGCTCGCGCTGGCGGCGGCGACGCGCACGCGGCTGCGGCTCGAGGCCCCGGACGTTCCCTTCGTCGCCCTCCAGGGCGTGCTCTTCTTCGGCCTGAACTTCGTCGCCTTCTACGAAGCGACGCGGCTCGTCCCGAGCGGCATCGCGGCGCTCGTCCTGTCGACGTCGGCGATCGTCGCGGCGCTGCTGGCGCGGCTCTTCCTGAAGGCGCCCCTCTCGTGGCGCGTGCTCGCCGGCCTCGCCTGCGGCGTCAGCGGGCTCGGCCTCGTCTTCGCACCGGAGCTCGCCCGGCTCGACACGGGGGCGAGCGGGAGCCTCGCGGGGCTCGGCTTCGCCTTCGTGGCCGCCGCCTCGACCGCCGCCGGCACTGTGGTCGGCGCCCGTAACCAGGCGCGGGGCCTGCCGACGCTCGCCACCATGACCTGGGGCGCGCTCGCCGGCGCCGCCTTCGCCGGCGCCTGGGCGGGCGCGACCGCGGATCGCCCGATCGTGCTCTTCGACCCGAGCACGGCCTATGTCGCGGGCCTGCTCCACCTAGCGCTCGCGGCCTCGTGCCTCGCCTTCCTGATGTACTTCGCCCTCGTGCGCCGGCTCGGGCCGGCGCGGGCGGCCTACACGCTGGCGCTCGCGCCGCTCGTGGCGATCGTCGCCTCCGCGCTGTTCGAGGGGCTCGAGCCGACGCCGCTCGTCGTGCTCGGCACGGCCGTCATCGTGGGCGGCAACGTCCTCGTGCTCGGCGCAGACGCGTCCCGGAAGGCCCCGACGGAGCCCGCAGGCGGCGCGCCAGGGCGGCGTGTCGCAACCCTCCCGCCCACCACGACCCTTGGCGCGGGCGCGCGTTCTCCGCTATGACGCGTACATGGAGCTGATCACCGATACCGACGGCCTCGCCGCCGCCTGCGCCCGCCTCGCCGCGAGCCCGTTCGTCACGGTCGACACGGAATTCATGCGCGAGACGACCTATTACCCCAAGCTCTGCCTGATCCAGATGGCGAGCCGGGACGAGGCGATTCTCGTCGACCCGCTGGCGCCGGGCCTCGACCTCTCCCCCTTCCTCGCGCTCATGGCGAACGAGGCGGTGGTGAAGGTCTTCCACTCGGCGCGCCAGGACCTGGAGATCGTCTGGATCCTGGGGCGGCTGATCCCGGCTCCGCTGTTCGACACGCAGGTCGCGGCGATGGTCTGCGGCTACGGTGATTCGGTCTCCTACGAGCAGCTCGCCAACGATCTCGCCAAGGCGCGCATCGACAAGTCCTCGCGCTTCACCGACTGGTCGCGCCGGCCCCTGTCGGAGGCGCAGCTCGCCTATGCTCTGTCGGACGTCACCCATCTCGTCGCCGTCTACGACGCGCTCGAGGCCAAGCTCGCCGAGACGGGCCGGCGCTCCTGGCTCGAGGAGGAGATGGCCGTCCTCACCTCGCCGGACACCTATGCCGCCGAGCCGGAGACCGCCTATCGCCGCCTCGCCGGGCGCGTGCGCAAGGCGCGCGAGCTCGCCGTTCTGATCGAGGTCGCCGCCTGGCGCGAGCGCGAGGCACAGGCGCGCGACGTGCCGCGCCAGCGGGTGATGAAGGACGACGCCGTGGTCGAGCTCGCGGTCACGCAGCCGCGCGACGCCGCCGCGCTCGGGCGCCTGCGCGCCCTGCCGAACGGCTTCGAGCGCTCGCGCGCCGCCGAGCCCGTGCTCGCCGCCGTGAAGCAGGGCCTCGACCGCGATCCCGCCGCGATCGTCATGCCCGAGCGCCGCGGCGGGCGCGGCCAGACCGGGGCGACGGTCGACCTGCTCAAGGTGCTGCTCAAGGCGGTGTGCGAGGAGGAGGGCGTGGCGACCAAGATCGTCGCCACCGTCGACGACCTCGAAGCCATTGCCGAAGACGACGACGCCGACGTGCCCGCCCTCCACGGCTGGCGGCGCACGCTCTTCGGCGAGCGCGCGCTCGCGCTCAAGCAGGGCGGCTTGATGCTCGGCCTGCGCGACGGGCGCGTGGTCGTGGAGCCCGCCGCGCAGGCGTGAGCGCCCCGAGGCTCGCGACCCGTCAGGGCTTGCGCATCTCCTTGTCGAGCTCCTCCTTCGAGGGCGCGACCTTGTCCGAGCGCACCCCGGTCTTGTGCTTCTCGACGAAGTCGTCGGTCTGCGGGCGGTCCGACCTCGCCCCGGCCTGCGCATGGCGCTCGTTGTGCTCGCGCAGCTGATCCTCTCCGTGGAGCTGGTTGTCGCCCATCCGCCGCGAGGCGAGATCGTCCTCGCGCGTGACGCTCTCGGGCACGTCCGCGACGTGCTGCGCGTGGCGGACGGTGTCGTGCCCCATTCCCTTGCCGGCCTTGGCCATGGCGGCCTCCTTCGCGGTTCGATGCGTGTACGGGGACCAACGGCGGCGGAGGGGGACGGGTTTCTTGCGATGATGGCCAAGGGGGCGCGGATGGAGATCGCCGTTCTATGCGCGGATTAGGTTGGACATGCTCGCCATCGCCTAAGTCTGGCTCGCGAAAGCAGCCGTTGACGCGTCCGCGGAGCCATCGGAACAGCCGCCGTGCTCGTAACTTGTCGCTTGACACGCGACAACTCGTGCGCTATCATTGAGCTATAGTGCTGAAAACATAGCGCGACGATTTTATGGAAAATGGATAAGAA
This sequence comes from Salinarimonas sp. NSM, assembly GCF_052380005.1. NCBI lineage: Bacteria > Pseudomonadati > Pseudomonadota > Alphaproteobacteria > Hyphomicrobiales > Salinarimonadaceae > Salinarimonas > Salinarimonas sp. NSM. Next base: position 8,341 of record NZ_JBQTCJ010000034.1, on the reverse strand, counting down.
GGACGGAGAATGATTGTTAGTTTTATTGATAAGGGGTTGAGCGAACTTTTCACTGAAGGCAAGACGGGAAAGATCGACAAGAAGCTTCATGCTCGGATAGTACGTCGGCTCGACGTGCTCGACCAAGCCAAGGACGTTGCTGATCTGAAAGTCCCCGGCTTCGACTTCCATGCACTGAAGGGTTACGCCCCGACAATGTATACAATCCACGTCAATGGTCCTTGGTGCATTACCTTCGAGTTCAGCGATGGTCACGCACACCGTGTAGACCTTGAGCAGTATCACTAAGCTAATCGCCTTCACATCGAAGGCTGGAAAGAAAGACATGGACCAGACCGCTTCCCGCTCCATCAGGCCGCCGACCCACCCCGGCGCCATCCTGCGCGAGGATGTGCTGCCCGCGCTCGGCCTCACGGTCACGGAGGTGGCCGGGCATCTCGGCGTCACGCGCCAGCAGCTCCATCGGATTCTATCGGAGCAGTCCGGCATCTCGCCCGAGATGGCGCTGCGTCTCGGCAAGCTCTGCGGCAACGGCGAGGGGCTGTGGATCCGCATGCAGGAGAGCCACGACCTCTGGCACGCGCGCCGCAAGCTCGGAGACGCGCTCGATCGCATCCCCACGCTCCAGCCGCAGCCGGCGTGAGGCGGCTCACCCGAGCCGCCCTCCCCTCACAATCCCCCCATCTCCCGCACGATCGCCCACTCCGCCTCCGTGACCGGCTGCACGGAAAGGCGGGAGTTGTTGACGAGGATCATGTCCTTCAGCCGCGGCTCGGCCTTGATCGCGTCGAGGGTCACGGGGCGCGGCAGGGGCTCGACGGCCTTGACGTCGACCATGCCGAACTTGCCCGAGGCGTCGGTGTGGTCGGGGTAGTACTCCCGGATCACCTCCACGATGCCGACGATCTCCTTGCCCTTGTTGGAATGGTAGAAGAAGCCGCGCTCGCCGAGCCTCATCGCCATCAGGTTCTGCTTGGCGACGTGGTTGCGAACGCCGTTCCAGTGCGTGCCGGCCGCGCCGGCCTCGACCTGCTGCCGCCACGACCACACGTCCGGCTCGGACTTGTAGAGCCAATACGCCATCTCTCTCTCGCGCCCCCGTCCTCTTCGTGTCTCGATCCTCGGCCTAATCCTCTGCCTTGAGCGGCCGGCTCATCAAGGCGTCCATCGTCTCGTCGAGGCCCGCGCGCCCGGCGACGAGCGCGGCGACCGCCTCGCAGATCGGCATCTCGACGCCGCGCGCCCGCGCCAGCGCGACGAGCGCGTCCGCGGTGGCCGCCCCCTCGACGAGCTTGCCTTCCGCGGCCTCCGCCGGCGGCACGCCGCGCCCGAGGCGCTCGCCGAAGGCGAAGTTGCGCGAGTGCGGCGAGGCGCAGGTGAGCACCACGTCGCCGAGGCCCGACAGGCCCATGAGGGTCTCGGCCCGGCCCCCGTAGGCGCGCGCGAAGCGCATCAGCTCGGAGAAGCCGCGGGCGGTCAGCGCGGCGCGCGCGCTCTCGCCGAGCCCGCGGCCGATCGCGGCGCCGCAGGCGATGGCGAGCACGTTCTTGCCGGCGCCGCCGATCTCGACGCCGCGCAGGTCGAGCCCGTGGTAGACCCGCAGCGTCCGCCCGGAGAGCCGCGCCGCGATGCCGGACGCGAGCAGCGGATCGGGCGCCGCCAGCGTCACCGCCGTGGGCAGCCCGATCGCGACGTCGTGCGCGAAGCTCGGGCCCGAGAGCGCGCCGACCGGCGAGCCCGGCCGCAGGTCCGCCACGACGTCCGAGAGGAAGAAGCCCGAGTGCCGCTCGATGCCCTTGGCGCAGATCACGAGGGGCGCGTGGACCGGCAGCACCAGCGCGAGCGCGGTCGTCACCTCCCGCACGGCCTGGGCCGGGACGACGAGGAGGAGCGCGTCGCAGCCCGAGAGCTCGGTGAGCGCGCTCGTCGGGCGCACGGCGTCCGCGAGCGCGACGCCCGGCAGGTGGCGGACGTTGGTGCGCGCCTGCGCCATCTCCCGGGCATGGTCGGGGTCGCGCGTCCACAGCACGACGGGCGTCCCCGCCGCCGCGACGGCGCTGGCGAGCGCCGTGCCCCAGGCCCCGGCGCCGACGATGCCGAGCGGCGCGCCGGTCATGCGCGCCCCGCCTCTGGCAGGTCGGGGGCGGGCAGGTCGGGGGCGGGCGCGGTGGCGAGCGGCCAGCGGGCGCGCGCCGGCGCGTCGAGGTCGTCCGTGAGGCCGAGGCGGAAGCGCTCGAGCCCGGCCCAGGCGATCATGGCGCCGTTGTCGCCGCACAGGTCGAGCGGCGGCGCCACGAGCCGCAGCCCCGATTCGGTCGCGAGCCGCTGCAGCCCGCGCCGGACCGCGCCGTTCGCAGCCACCCCGCCGGCCACGACCAGCGCCGAGGGGCGCGGCGCGATCGCCTGGAAGGCCCGCAACGCCACGCGGGTTCGGTCGACGACCACGTCGACGATCGCGGTCTGGAAGGAGGCGCACAGGTCCGCGACGTCCTGGTCCGAGAGGGGCGCGATGCGCTCGGCCTCGAGCCGCACGGCCGTCTTGAGGCCCGAGAGCGAGAAGTCCGGCGTGCGCCGCCCCAGCAGCGGGCGCGGCAGGGCGAAACGCTCGGGATCGCCGCCGCGCGCCATGCGCTCCACCTCCGGCCCCCCGGGATAGGCGAGGCCGAGCAGCTTCGCGACCTTGTCGAAGGCCTCGCCGATGGCGTCGTCGATCGTGGCGCCGAGACGGACGTAGTCGCCCACGCCTCGCACGGCGAGGAGCTGGGTGTGGCCGCCCGACACGAGCAGCAGCAGGTAGGGGAAGGAGATGCCGTCGGTGAGTCGCGCCGTCAGCGCGTGCGCCTCGAGGTGGTTGACGGCGACGAGCGGCTTGCCCGCGACGAGCGCCAGCGCCTTCGCCGTGGTCAGCCCGACGATGACACCGCCGATCAGCCCCGGCCCGGCGGCGGCGGCGATGGCGTCGATGCCGGCGAGATCGGTGCCGGCCTTCGCCAGCGCCCGGGCGACGAGCCGGTCGGCGACCTCGACATGGGCGCGCGCCGCGATCTCGGGGACGACGCCGCCATAGGCCGCGTGCTCGGCGATCTGCGAGAGCACCTCGTTCGAGAGCACGGCCCCGCGCCCGCCCTCGGCGAGGCCGACGACCGCGGCCGCGGTCTCGTCGCAGGTCGTCTCGATGCCCAGAACGCGCATGCTCGCCTCGCCGGTTCTCTCGCTCGCCTCGGACCGGTCGGTCGCGGGGCGGCGGATCGTGCCTTCCCCGAACTTCCGCACCCGGTGCGGCGCACCTATAGTCCCCGCCCGCGCCGATTGGAACGCGCGCGAGGGGAGAATACACGACATGACCACCGGCGCGGCGCGCGACAAGAGCACGGCCTTCGTCATCGGCACCCGCGGCAGCCCGCTCGCGCTCGCCCAGGCCCACGAGACGCAAAGGCGCCTCTCGGAGGCGCTGGGCATCGCGGCGGAGCGCTTCCCGCTCGAGGTGATCAAGACCTCGGGCGACATGATCCAGGACCGCGCGCTCTCCGAGGCCGGCGGCAAGGGGTTGTTCACCAAGGAGATCGACGAGGCCCAGCTCGCCGGGCGGGTCGACGTCACGGTGCACTCCGGCAAGGACCTGCCGAACGACCTGCCGCCGGGCCTCGTCATCGCCGGCTTCCTGCCGCGCGAGGACGTGCGCGACGCCCTGATCTGCAAGGGCGGCCCCGCCGGCGCGACCTCCTTCGAGGCGCTGCCCGCCGGCACCGTCGTCGGCACGGCGTCCCTGCGGCGCCAGGCGCTGGTGCGCCGGCTGCGGCCGGATCTCGAGGTGGCGCTCCTGCGCGGCAACGTCGGCACGCGGCTTTCCAAGATCGAGGCCGGCGAGTACGGCGCGACGCTGCTCGCCATGGCCGGGCTCAATCGCCTCGGCCTCGCGCACCACGCCTCGGCCGCCCTCGACATCGACGACTTCCTGCCCGCGGTGGCGCAGGGCGCCATCGCCCTGATCGTGCGCGAGGACGACGAGGCGGCCCATGCGGCCGTCTCCGCGATCTGCGACGCGCCGACCGGCGTGCAGCTCGCCGCCGAGCGCGCCTTCCTCGGGGTCCTGGACGGGTCATGCCGCACGCCGATCGCCGGGCACGCGCGCCTCGACGGCGACCGCATCCGGCTGAAGGGCCTCGTCCTGCGGCCGGACGGGTCCGAGGCGGTGGAGGACGAGGGCGAGGCGCCGCGCGCCGACGCCGCGCGCCTGGGTGCGGACCTCGGCGCGCGAATCAAGGCGCGGCTGCCCGCGGGCTTCTTCGCGGGGCACGGCGGGTGACGGGTGAGACGCCGGCGCCGCCGCTCGTGCTCGTCTGCCGCGCCGCCGAGGACGCGCGCCGCACCGCCGCGCGGCTCGAGGCGGACGGCTTTCGCGCGCTCGTCGCCCCGCTCATCGAGACCCGCGCCACGGGCGAGCCGCCGCCGGACGGCCCGTTCGACGCCGTCCTGGTCACGAGCGCGAAGGCGGCGCCCTTCCTGGCGCAGGCGCCGATCGACCTCGCACGCACGCCGATCCTCGCGGTCGGTGAACGGACCGCCGAGGCCGTTCGCGCCGCCGGCGGGGTCGCCGTGGCGACCGCGGAGGGCGACGCCGTCTCGATGATCGCGCGGGTGCGCGAGACGTTCGCGCCGGGCACCCGCTTCCTCCACGTGGGAGGACGCGACCGCAAGGCGGAGCCGGATGCGAGCCTGCGCGCTTCGGGACACGGCGTCTGCGCCTGGCCCGCCTACGAGGCGGCCTGCATTCCGCTCGACGAAGCCGCGTTGGCCGCGGTCGCGGCGGGCACGGTCGACGCTGCGCTCCACTACTCCCACCGCAGCGCGACGTTGTTCGTCGAGGGCCTGGCTGGTGCCGGGCTCGCCGATCACGGGCGCGCGCTCCTTCATGCGGCGATCTCCGCGGATGCCGCGGAACCCTTGCGTGCGGCGGGCGCGACGCGGATCGCGATCGCCGCGGAACCCTCGGAGGATGCGCTGCTTCGCGTTTTTGCGGACGCCGCGAGCTTGGCCTTTGGAGCAAGATGTCGCGCCGTGCGTTGAACCAATGCTAAGGTTCGAGGTGCCACCCGGGCATCCGACGGTGTAGACCGACGAGACGAGCCGCCGCGTTCCCCACGCGGTGAAACCAGGCGGAAGGACGACGTGACGAAGAGACCCTCCTCCCGAGCGGGCCGCAACGAGCGGTCCCAAGGCGACGCGTCGCGCGAGCCGCAGGCCCCCGCCGGCGGCGACGTCGCGGCCGAGCCGGCTGCGCAGGCGTCCGCGCCCTCCTCGACCGTCATCGTCACGGACGAGAAGCGCATCGCGCCCGCGCCTCCCGCTTCCAAGCCGGCTGCCGTGACGGCCGAGCCTGCCGGTGAGACGGCCGCCGAGGCGACGTCCGCGGCGCCGACGTCCGCGGGGGCGCCCACGCCCCGGATCGCGGCCGTGCCGGAGCCTGTGCTGGACGCGTCGCGCGCCGGCTCCGCGCCGAGCGCCTCCACCGACGAGATCGCGGCGTCCGCCGCCGTCGAGGCGCCGCAGCGGGCTCCGGCCGAGGATCGGCGCGGCGGCTCGAGCGGCCTCGTGGCGGCCGTCGTCGCGGCCGTGGTCGTGGCCGGCCTCCTCGTCGCCTACGACGCCCTCTTCCGCGAGGGTGCCGACACGGCCGCGATCGAGGAGCGCATCGCCGCGGTCGAGACGCGGGCCACGCAGGCCGGCGAGAGCGCCGAGGCCGCGCGGCAGCAGGCCGAGTCCGTCGCCGAGTCCGTCGCCCAAGCCGCGCCGGGCGCGCAGGAGGCGATCGCCGCGATCGAGACGCGCCTGGCCGCCGTCGAGGAGACCGCCCAGGCCGCCGAGGAGGTGGCCGCCGCAGCCCCCGGCATCGAGCGCGTCGCGGAGCTGGAGGAGCGGCTCGCCGCCCTCGCCGCCCGCATCGACGAGGAGATCGCCCCGCGTCTCGAGAGCCTCGGCTCGGAGGTCGGGCGCATCGACGAGGCGACCGCCGCCGCCGAGGAGGCGCGCGCCGCCGTCGGCGAGGCGCAATCCGAGATGCAGGCGCTGCGCGAGAACGTCGCCGCGGAGGGACAGGCCACCCGTCAGGCCTACCTCGCCATTACCGCGGCGAACGCGATCGCCAGCGCCCTCCCCGCCGGCACGCCCTACTCGAGCGCGCTCGGCACGCTGCGGGAAACCGGCATCGACGAGGCCATCGTCGCCGACCTCGCGCCCTTCGCCGAGACGGGCGCGCCGACCGCCGACGCGCTGCGTGCCGCCTTCGCCGAGGCGGGCCCGCTGGTGCGCCGCGCGCTCACCCCCGAGGACCCGACGCAGGACGGCGTCGGCTCGTTCTTCGAGGGGCTGTTCGCCCGCGCCGTGCGCGTCGAGCCCGTCGAGGGGCTGGAGGCGCCCGGCGAGCCGGCGCTCGATCCCACCGCGACCGTCGCGCGCGCCCTGGCGCTCGGCGAGCTCGAGGCGGCGCTCGCCGCCTGGCGCGAGCTCCCCGAGGCCGGACGCGCCGCATCACAGGACTTCGCCGATCTGCTGGCGGCGCGCATCGCCGCGGGCGAGGCGGCCCGGGCGGCCGTCGAGGCGGCCAGCGCGGCGCTCGCGCCGCAGGCACAGTAAGGAAGACACGATCATGTGGCGCGTTCTCCTCTACCTCGCCGTCGTCGCCGCGCTCGCCGCCGGCGCCATCTGGCTCGCCGACCAGCCGGGACGGGTGGCGTTCGTCTGGGACGGCGTGAGCTATTCCGTCGGCCTCGCGGTCGCGGCGATCCTGCTCGTCATCGCCGTCTTCGTCTTCCTGCTGCTCGAGGCGGTCGTCCGCTGGCTCTTCCGGGCGCCGGAGAAGATGGCCGAGGCCTCCGTGAACCGGAAGCGCCGCAAGGGCCTCGTCGCGCTCTCGCGCGGCATGGTCGCCGTCGGCGCCGGGGACGAGGCCGCCGCGCGCCGCTACGCCCGCGAGGCGCAGCGCTACCTGCGTGCGGACGAGCCCCTCGTGCTCCTGCTGCGCGCCCAGGCGGCGCAGATGAGCGGCGATCGTCACGAGGCCGAGAGCGCCTTCCGCGCCATGGCCGAGAACGACGAGACCCGCGTCCTCGGCCTGCGCGGCCTGCACGTCGAGGCGCGCCAGCGCAACGACCGCGACGCGGCCCTCGCCTATGCTCAGGAGGCCGCCCGCCTCGCCCCCGCCGCCACCTGGGCGAACGAGGCGGTGCTCGAATCCCACGTCGCCCGCGGCGACTGGGCGGGCGCGCTCGACGTGGTCGAGCGGCGCACGGCGCTGGGCCTCGTCGACAAGGCCGGAGCCAAGCGCCAGCGCGCGGTGCTGCTCACGGCGGACGCCCTCTCGCGCGGCGAGAAGGACGAGGAGACCGCGCTGCAGAAGGCCAAGGAGGCGCTGCGCCTCGCGCCGGACCTGACGCCCGCCGCCGCGCTCGCGGGGCGGATCCTGTCCAAGCGCCTCGAGCTGCGCAAGGCGGCGAAGATCCTCGAGACCGCCTGGAAGACGACCCCGCATCCGGAGATCGCGGACGTCTACACGCATCTGCGCATCGGCGATTCGACCCACGACCGGCTCAAGCGCGCCGAGCGGCTCGCCACGCTCTCGACCTGGTCGGTCGAGGGCCGGCTCGCGCTCGGCCGCGCCGCGCTCGACGCGCGCGATTTCGCCAAGGCCCGCCAGACCATCGAGCCCCTCGTCGGCGAGCGCCCGAGCGTGCGCGTCTGCCTGCTGATGGCCGACATCGAGCGCGCCGAGCACGGCCCGACGGTGAAGGTGCGCGAGTGGCTCGCCCGCGCCGTCCACGCGCCGCGCGACAAGGCCTGGGTCGCCGACGGCATCGTGTCCGACCGCTGGGCGCCGATGTCGCCCGCCACGGGACGGCTCGACGCCTTCGAATGGAAGCAGCCGCCGGAGGTGCTCGGCGCGATGGGAACGACGGTGGTCGATTCGGTCGTCGGCGATCTCGACCAGCGTCCGGACGACGCCCTCGCGGCGCTCGAGCCGCCGGTCTACCACGGCGCGACGCTCGCCCCCGTCGCCGAGGCGCTGCCGCCGCGCACGGAGGAGGCGCAGGTGCTGGCGCCTGAGCCGAAGCCGTCGGTGGAGCCCTCCGCCGCGCGTGCGCCGGAGCGTCCCATGGAGCCCGCGCCGGCGCCCGCGCCCGCCCCGGCGAAGCCGTCGCCGGTCGTCGCTCCGGCCGTCGTCGCCACCGGCGTCGAGGAGCCCGTGCGCCCCGTCTCGCCTGCACCCGCGCCTGCACCCGCTCCTGCCCCGGCGCCCGCCGCGAAGCCCGCACCGGCGACGACGGGCGGCTACGCCGCCCGGCTC
>NZ_JBQTCJ010000033.1:0-52750 GCF_052380005.1 Salinarimonas sp. NSM | reverse complement strand
CCCCGGGGGCGACTGGGGGGCCGCCGCACTTGAGCCTGCGAAGGCCCGCTTACCCCGCCCTGGCGGCGCTCGCCGCGCCCGCGCCCCCTGCGGGGGCCGACCCGCGCGCGGGGGGGGCGGCGGTGCCGCGCCACGTCGCCATCATCATGGACGGCAACGGCCGCTGGGCGGCGAGGCGCGGACTGCCGCGCGTCGAGGGCCATCGCCGCGGCGTCGAGGCGGTGCGTCGCGCCGTCGAGCTCGCGGGCGAGGCGGGCGTGCGCTACCTGACGCTCTACTCGTTCTCCGCCGAGAACTGGTCGCGCCCGGCCCAGGAGGTCTCGGACCTGATGGGCCTGCTCAAGCACTTCGTGCGCAAGGATCTCGCGACGCTCCACCGCAACGGCGTGCGCGTGCGCGTCATCGGCGAGCGTGAGGGTCTGCCCGCCGACATCGTCGGCGTGCTGGAGGAGGCCGAGGCGCGGACGCGCGCCAATGCGGGGCTCACCCTCGTCGTCGCCTTCAACTACGGCGGCCGCCAGGAGATCGCCCGCGCCGCGCGCGCGCTCGCCGCGGAGGTCGCCGCCGGGCGGCTCTCGCCGCAGGACATCACCGTCGAGCGGCTCTCCGCGGCGCTCGACACGCGCGACATCCCCGACCCGGATCTCGTGCTGCGCACCTCCGGCGAGCAGCGGATCTCGAACTTCCTGCCCTGGCAGAGCGCCTATTCCGAGCTCGTCTTCCTGCCCGACCTGTGGCCCGACTTCGGGCGCGAGGCCTTCGCAAAGGCGCTCGCCGAGTACGCCTGCCGCGAGCGCCGCTTCGGCGGCCTCGGGTCCGGGACGCTCTGACGTGCCCGCTTCCGGCCCGCGCGGCGAGGAGGGGGGCTTCCTGCGCTCGGAGACCGGCATCAGGCTCCTGTCCGCGCTGGTCCTCGTGGCGATGGCGCTGGGGAGCGCGTGGATCGGCGGGCCGATCCTCGCCGCCTTCTGGCTGCTCGCCGCCGGTGCCGCGGTCATCGAGTGGCGGCAGGTGGGCAAGCTCGAGCGGCCTGTGCCCATGCGTGTCGCCTTGCTCTTCGGCGTCCTGGCGCTCTCCATTCTCGCGGTTGTCGAGCCGCCCTGGACGATCGTTCTCGTCGTCGCCATGCTCGCCGCCGCCGCGGTCGCGGGCGCCGGACGGACTGGGCGGGATCGGCGGTGGGGGCTCGTCGGTCTCGTGGTGACGGGAACCCTCGCCACCGCCCCCGTGATCGTACGCGAGCACCCCGCGCTCGGCCTCACCGGGCTCCTTTGGATATTCGCCGTGGTCTGGGGCACCGACGTCGCCGCCTACTTCGTGGGGCGCGCGCTCGGCGGGCCGAAGCTCGCGCCGCGGATCAGCCCGGGGAAGACCTGGTCTGGCTTCTTCGGCGGGCTCGCCGTCGGCACGCTCGCGGGCGCGCTCGTCGTGGTGGCCGGCGAGGCGCTCGGCTGGGAGCGGCCGCTCGGCTGGCCGGCGATCGTCGCCCTCTCCGCGGTCGCGTCCGTGATCGGCCAGGTGGGCGACCTCGCCGAATCGAAGCTCAAGCGCCACTTCAACGTGAAGGATTCGAGCAGGCTGATCCCCGGCCATGGTGGCGTGCTCGACCGGATCGACGCCTTCGTCGCGGTGTGCGCCTTCGTTCTTCTGAGCCTGGGGATCGCGACGCTCGCGGTCGGATCCGCGACGGGTTGATGACACGCGCCGCGCTTTGCCTCATAAGGTGTCCGCAACGCGGGGAGGGCCAATGCCGAACGACGACGAGGCGCCCGGAGAGGCGCCCGGTGGCGCGCCGCGCCGCATCACCATCCTGGGTGCGACGGGTTCCGTCGGCCGCTCCACGGCGGACGTGGTGCGCGCGCACGCCGATCGCTTCGCGGTCGAGGCGGTGGTCGGCGGCCGGGACGCGGGAGCGCTCGCCGATCTCGCGGTCGCGCTCGGCGCGCGCTTCGCGGCGGTGGCTGACGAGGCGGCCGGCCCGGCGCTGAAGGAGGCGCTCGCGGGCACCGGCATCGCCTGCGGCGCCGGCGAGGCGGCGGTGATGGAGGCCGCGACCCGCGAGGCGGACGTCGTGCTCGCCGCCATCTCCGGCGCGGCCGGCCTCGCGCCGACCGTCGCCGCGATGCGGCCGGGCGTGACGATCGCGCTCGCCAACAAGGAATGCCTCGTCTCGGCGGGCGTCGCCTTCATGGCGCAGGCGCACCGCCTCGGCGCGACGCTCCGTGCCGTCGATTCCGAGCACAACGCGCTCGAGCAGGCGCTCGGCGCGGGTCGACCGCAGGACGTGACGGCGCTGACCCTGACGGCGTCGGGCGGCCCCTTTCGCACCTGGGAGCGCGAGCGCCTCGCCCGTGCGACGCCGAAGGAGGCGCTCAAGCATCCGACCTGGTCGATGGGCGCCAAGATCACCATCGATTCCGCCAGCCTGATGAACAAGGGCCTCGAGCTCATCGAGGCCCACCACCTGTTCGCGATGCCCGCCGAGCGGCTCGAGGTGCTGGTCCATCCGCAATCCATCGTGCACGGCCTCGTGCACTGGCGCGACGGCTCGATCACCGCGGGACTCGCCGCACCGGACATGCGCATCCCCATCGTCAATGCGCTCTCGGTCGACGGCGCCCGGCTCGACCTCGACGTGCCGCGGCTCGACTTCGCGGCGCTCGGCGGCTTCACCTTCGAGCGCGCCGACACCGAGCGGTTCCGCTGCCTCGCCCTGGCGCAGGCCGCGATGGCGGCGGGCGGCGGCGCGCCCACGGTGCTGAACGCGGCCAACGAAATCGCCGTCGCCGCCTTCTGCGCCGGGCGCATCGGCTTCTTCGGCATCGCCGAGACGGTCGAGGCCGCGCTCGACGCGATGAGCGCGACGTGCCTGCCGGCCCCCGCCAGCGTGGCGGAGGCGTTAACGCTGGATGCGGAAACCCGCGCGCGGACGCAGGAAATCTTGCAGGATCGGTCGGCGCGCCCGATCTCTTGACGGTACGGGTAGACGTGCGGCGGGGTCACCGCCGCGCATGACGGGACGATGCCGCGGTGGCGCGGCCGGAGGGAGAACGAGATGGAATTCCTGGGCGCGATCGGCGGCGGCGCCGTCGACATCCTCTTCGGCTATCTCGTCCCCTTCGTCTTCGTGCTCGCCATCGTCGTGTTCGTGCACGAGATGGGGCACTTCCTCGTCGGTCGCTGGTGCGGCGTCGGCGTGCAGGCCTTCTCGATCGGCTTCGGGCCCGAGCTCTTGGGCTGGAACGATCGGCAGGGCACGCGCTGGAAGGTCTGCGCGATCCCGCTGGGCGGCTACGTCAAGTTCTTCGGCGACGCCGGCGCCGCCTCGACGCCCGACAATGCCGGGCTCTCGCAGATGAGCGAGGCCGACAAGGCGAAGAGCTTCCACCACAAGCCCGTGGCACAGCGCGCCGCGATCGTCGCCGCGGGGCCGATCGCGAACTTCATCCTCGCCATCCTCGTCTTCGGCGCGGTGTTCTGGGCGAACGGCCGCACCGTGCTCGCGCCGCAGGTCGACGTCGTGCTCGAGAACAGCGCCGCCGAGCGCGCGGGCTTCCAGCCCGGCGACCTGATCGTGGAGATCGACGGGCGCTCCATCATCAGCTTCAACGAGATGCAGCGCATCGTCTCCTCCTCCGCCGAGGACCGTCTCGCGATCGTGGTGGAGCGCGACGGCGCGCGCGTGACGCTCGAGGCCACGCCCGAGCGACGCGTCGCCGAGACGGCGTTCGGCGCCCAGCGCATCGGCATGCTCGGCATCCAGGCGGCGAGCTCGCCGGACGCAATTCGCCACATCGACTACGGGCCGATCGAGGCGCTCGGGCTCGGGGCCTACGAGAGCTGGTTCGTGGTGGAGCGCACGTTCGACTATCTCGGCCAGCTGATCACCGGCCGCGAGAGCGCCGACCAGCTCTCGGGCCCGATCCGCATCGCCAAGGTCTCCGGCGACGTGGCGGAGGCAGGCGGGATCGTCTCGCTGATCACGCTGATGGCGGTGCTCTCCGTCTCGATCGGGCTCATCAACCTCTTCCCCGTGCCGATGCTCGACGGCGGCCACCTGATGTTCTACGCGGTCGAGGCCGCCCGGGGGCGGCCGCTGAGCGAGAACGCCCAGGAGATCGGTTTCCGCATCGGCTTCGCGCTGGTCATCTTCCTGATGCTCTTCGCCACGTGGAACGATATCGTTCACCTTATCAACCCGTTGACCGCCGAAGGGACGTGACACGAAGGCCACGCCGGGGCAAAATTCCGCTCGGGTGGACGACACGGCGGTTGCTTGACCGCGCGACTCGGTTAGAAGCGGGATTTGACCAGAACGGTCGGGAGGCGTTCCAGAGCCTGCCGGTCCGGGTGGCAACCCGTGGCAATCAAGAACGAGACGGGCTCATACATGTCGATGACAGTGGAACGCCGGCGTAGAGCGGCGAAGCGGACGTCCGTCGCGGTCGCGGCGCTGATGGCGACCTTCACCGTGAGCGAGGCGCTGGCGCAGCAGGTCGTCGTGCGCGGCAACAGCCGCGTCGCCGACGAGACCATTCGCGCCTACGTCACCGGCGTGAGCGCCGAGGAGGCGCGGCGCAACCTGGTCGCCACCGGCTTCTTCTCCGACGTGCGCGTGAGCCGCCAGGGCGGCCAGCTCGTCGTCACCGTCGTCGAGAACCAGATCATCAACCGGGTCGCCTTCGAGGGGAACCGGCGCCTGCAGAGCGAGGCGCTCCTGCCCGAGCTGCAGACGCGCGCCCGCCAGCCCTACAACCCCGCCACCGTCGCCGCGGACGTCTCCCGCCTGCAGGAGATCTATCGTCGCACCGGCCGGGGCCTCGCGACCGTGACGTCGCGCATCGTCGACCTGCCGGACGGGCGCATCGACGTCGTCTTCACGGTCGACGAGGGCACCAAGACCGGCATCCGTGAGATCAGCTTCACCGGCAACGAGGTCTTCTCCGACGGCCGCCTGCGCGACGTCATGACCTCGACGGAGTCGAACATCCTGTCGTTCCTCAAGACGACGGACGTCTACGACCCGGACCGTCTCGCCGCCGACCTCGAGCTGATCCGCCGCTACTACCTCCGTAAGGGCTACGCCGACTTCCGCGTCGTGGGCACGGACGTGCAGTTCGATGCGCAGCGCGAGGGCTACGTCATCGACATCGCCGTCGAGGAGGGCCAGCAGTATCGCGTGGGCAACGTCGCGATCGACTCGCGCATCCCCGACGTCTCGACCGAGGAGCTGAACCGGCGCGTCCTCACCCGCGAGGGGCAGGTCTACGACGCCACGGCGGTCGAGCGCACGCTCGTCGATCTCACCACCGAGGTGGCGCGGCGCGGCTACGCCTTCGCGCAGGTCCGCCCGGCGGGCGAGCGCGACCCGGCGGCGGGCGTCGTCAACATCACCTACATCGTCGAGGAGGGTCCGCGCGTCTACATCGAGCGGATCAACATCCGCGGCAACACGCGCACCCGAGACTACGTCATCCGCCGCGAGCTCGACCTCGGCGAAGGCGACCCCTACAACAAGGTGCTGATCGATCGTGCCGAGCGGCGCCTGAACGCGCTCGGCTTCTTCGAGCGCGTGCGCATCTCCAACGAGCCGAGCCAGTCGCCCGACCGCGTGGTGCTCAACATCGACGTCGAGGACAAGCCGACCGGCTCGTTCTCGGTCGCCGGCGGCTACTCCACGACGGACGGGTTCATCGGAGAGGTCTCGCTGTCGGAGGCGAACTTCCTCGGTCGCGGCCAGGCGGTGCGGATCGCCGGCTCCTGGGGCGAGCGCACGCAGGGCTTCGACTTCTCGTTCACGGAGCCGTACTTCCTCGGCTACCGGGTGGCCGCGGGCGTCGACCTGTTCTCGCGCTTCTCGGAGGCGTCCGACACCGGCCGCTACGACACGCGCACGACCGGCGGCACCCTGCGCTTCGGCGTGCCGATCACCGAGCAGTTCTCGGTCACGGCCCGCTACTCGCTCTACCAGCAGGACATCGACGTCCCGGTGGCGTTCCGTGACGGCATCGCGACGAACGGCGAGGCGTCGCTGGCGATCAAGGAGGCCGCCGGCGAGACGATCACCTCGCTCGTCGGGCTGACCTTCACCTACAACTCGCTCGACAACCCGCGGAACCCGCGCGAGGGCATCTTCGCGGAGATCCGGCCGGAGGTCGCCGGGATCGGCGGCGACTCGGAGTTCTTCCGTGTCACCGCGGATGCGCGCTACTACCAAGAGCTCTTCGAGGACGTGGTCGGCATCGCCCGCGTCCAGGCCGGCCACATCTCGGCATTCGGCTCCGACGACCTGCGCATCCTCGACCACTTCTTCCTCGGCTCGTCGCTGGTGCGCGGCTTCGAGTCCTCCGGCATCGGCCCGCGCGACGTCTCGACGGGCGACGTCGCGAACGCGATCGGCGGCACGACCTACTTCGGCGGCTCGCTGGAGGTGCAGTTCCCGCTGCCGCTCCTGCCGCGCGACTTCGGCTTCCGCGGCGCGGTCTTCGCCGACGCCGGCACGCTCTACGGCTACGAGGGCCGCACGGTCTTCTCCGGCGGGCAGACGATCCGCGTGCAGGAGAACGACGAGATCCGTTCCTCGATCGGCGCGAGCCTGCTCTGGGCCTCGCCGCTCGGGCCGCTGCGGTTCGACTACGCCTACGTCCTGTCCAAGGCAGACGCGGACCAGACGCAATCCTTCCGCTTCTCGGGCGGGACGAGCTTCTGAGGCGGCTCGCCGGCCGCGGCAGCGGGCCGGCGGGGAAGACCCGACTTCGGGCGCGCGGGGGATGGAGCCCTCCGCGCGCCCGTTCGTTTCAGGCCCGAGCCGCGCGCCGGCCACGATCCCGGCCCCGGTCCCTCGGCCGCCGGCCCGGGGACCGTGCGGGGGACGCAGCGGGAATGGCAGCGGCCGGCACGAGCGAGGCGCCGCCGACGCAAGCCTCAGAGGAGACCACCTTGCCGGAGCCCGTCTTCTTCCCGACAGCCGGTGCGATCACGTTCGCCGAAGTCGCCGATCTCGCCGGGGCGCCGCTGCCCGCCGACGCCGACCCGCAGGCCACGATCGAGGAGGCGGTGCCGCTCGAGCGCGCCGGGCCGCGCAGCCTCGCCTATATGGACAACCCGGCCTATGCCGAGGCGCTCGCGGCGACGGCGGCGGGTCTGGTGCTCGTATCCCGTCGCTTCGCCGAGCGGGTGCCCGCTGGCTCCCACGCCCTCGTCTGTGCGGAGCCCTACCGGGCTTTCGCCGGCGCGCTGGCGCGGCTCCACCCCAGCGCCGTACGCCCCGGCTCGTGCTTCGGCGCGCAGGGCGTCTCCCACGGCGCCCTCGTGCATCCGACCGCGCGGATCGAGCACGGTGCCACGGTCGATCCCGGCGCGGTGATCGGCCCGCATGCGGAGATCGGCAAGGGCACGATCGTCTGCGCGGGCGCCGTCGTGGGGCCGCATTGCCGGATCGGGCGCGACTGCGCCGTCTCGGCGGGGGTGACGCTCGCCAACGCGCTGGTGGGCAACCGCGTCATCCTCCATCCGGGCGTGCGCATCGGCCAGGACGGCTTCGGCTTCGCCATGGGCCCGCGGGGGCACGCGAAGGTACCGCAGATCGGGCGTGTGATCGTGCAGGACGACGTCGAGATCGGCGCCAACACCACGATCGATCGCGGCTCGGGCCGCGATACCGTCATCGGCGAGGGCACCAAGATCGACAACCTCGTCCAGATCGGCCACAACGTCGTCATCGGCCGGCACTGCGTGATCGTGTCCCAGGTCGGCATCTCCGGCTCGGCCACGCTCGGGGATTTCGTCGTGCTGGGCGGGCAGGTCGGCGTGATCGGCCACGTCACGATCGGCGACGGCGCCCAGATCGCGGCGACGTCGAACGTCAACGGCGACGTGCCCGCCGGGGCCCGCTGGGGCGGCACGCCGGCCAAGCCCGTGCGCGAGTGGTTCCGCGAGATCAACGCGGTGAAGATGCTTGCATCGCGCCGCGATATCGCCAAAGACGACGGCGCCTGACGGGCGCGACGAGGAAGAAGGGAGGCGTGAGCATGAGCGAGACGACCGGCGAGGGTGGCCCGACGAGCCTGGAGGCCGTCGACATCGTCGAGATCCTGGAGCTCCTGCCGCACCGCTACCCGTTCCTGCTCGTCGACCGCATCCGCGACATCGACGGGGACCGCTCCTGCGTCGGCATCAAGAACGTGACGTTCAACGAGCCGCAGTTCACGGGCCACTTCCCGACGCGACCGATCTTTCCGGGCGTGATGATCTGCGAGGGCATGGCGCAGACGGCGGGCGCCATCTGCGTGCTCGCCCAGCGCGGGGCGAAGAAGAAGCCCGAGCAGGTGTTCTTCATGACCATGGACAAGGTCAAGTTCCGCAAGCCCGTCCAGCCGGGCGACGTGCTCGAGTACCGGATGACCAAGCTCAACCAGCGTCGGGCCATGTGGTGGTATCGCGGCGAGGCCTATGTCGACGGCACGCTCGTCGCCGAGGCCGAGCTGTCGGCGATGCTGGTGCTCTCTTGAGCGCGACGATCCACCCGACCGCGACCGTCGAGGACGGCGCGACGCTCGGCGCGGGCGTCTCGATCGGCCCGTTCTGCCGCGTCGGCGCCGACGCGACGCTCGGCGACGGGGTGGTGCTCGAGAGCCACGTCGTGGTCGAGGGGCACACCACGATCGGCGCGCGCACGCGCGTCCACCCCTTCGCCTGCCTCGGTGGCCCGCCGCAGGACTACAAGTACGACGGCAGCCCCACGCGGCTCGTCGTGGGCGCCGATTGCACGATCCGCGAGGCGGTGACGATGCACCGCGGCACGCCGCAGGGCGGCGGGGAGACGCGGGTGGGGGATCGCTGCTTCATCCTGGCCTACGCCCATGTCGCCCACGACAACCGCATCGGTCACGACGTCGTCCTCACCAACACGGCCATGCTCGGCGGTCACGTCACGATCGGCGACTTCGCCATCGTCGGCGGCGGCGCTGGCATCCACCAGTTCGTGCGCATCGGCGCATACGCCTTCGTCGGCGGCCTCGCGGCGGTGGAGCACGACGTCATCCCCTACGGCATGGCGATCGGCAACCGCGCCGACCTCGCCGGGCTGAACCTCGTCGGCCTGAAGCGCCGCGGCGTCCCGCGCGAGGCGATCCACGCGCTGCGCCACGCCTATCGCGCGCTGTTCGAGGGCGCGGGGACGCTCGCCGAGCGGGCGGACGCGGTCGAGGCGCAGTACGGCGAGATCGCGCAGGTGCGCGAGATCCTCGAGTTCGTGCGCAGCGCCGGCCGGCGCTCGATCATGACCCCGGGCGCGGGCGCCTGATCATGGACGGGGCGGGGCCGGTCGTCGTCGTCGCCGGTGCGGGGGCGCTGCCGGCGCTCCTGATCCGGGCTCTCGATGCGGCTTCCCGCGAACGCCGCGTCATCGCGCTGAAGGGCTTCGCCGACGCCGCCGTCGCGCGCGGGGCGGACCGCACGATGAGCCTCCTCGACGTCTCCGGCATCCTCGCCCAGCTCGCCGCCTGGCGCCCCGCCGCGGTGACGTTGGCCGGCGGCGTGGTGCGCCCGTCGCCCGCGGCGCTCGCCGGCGGCGTCGCCGCCTGGCGGAACCGGCGCGAGCTCGCCGAGCTGTTCGCGCGCGGCGACGACCACCTGCTGCGCGGGGTCGTGGCGCTGCTCGAGGAAGAGGGCCACCGCGTCGTCGGCGCCCACGAGATCGCGCCCGACCTGCTCGCGCCCGCCGGCGTTCTCGGCGCCGTCTCGCCCGAGGCGGAGGCGTGGCGCGCCATCGAGACCGGCTTCGCCTGCCTCGCGGTGCTCTCGCCCTTCGACGTCGGCCAGGCCTGCGTCGCGGTCTCGGCGCGGGTCGTCGCCGTCGAGGGTGCCGAGGGGACCGACCGGATGCTCGCGCGGGTCGGCGGCAGCGTCGGCGGACGGCTCGCGGGCCTCCTCCCTGCGCTCATCCCGGCCTCGCGGCGCGCGAAGCCCGCGGCCGGCGTGCTGGTGAAATCGGCGAAGACGGGGCAGGATCACCGTGTCGACCTCGCCGCGAGCGGCCCGCGCACGGTCCGCAACGCCGCTCGCGCGGGGCTCGCCGGCATCGCGCTCGGCGCCGGCGCGACGCTGACGATCGAGCGCGACGCCATGATCGCGGCGGCGGACCGAGCCGGTCTCTTCCTCGTCGGCGTCGACCCGGCCCGACCGGGGGAGGTGCCGGCATGACGGACGCGCCGCTGTTCTACCTCGTCGCCGGGGAGGAATCGGGCGACGCGCTCGGAGCCGGCCTGATGCGCTCCCTGCGCGCCCGCGTCCCCGGCGCGCGTTTCGTGGGTGTCGGCGGCGCGCGCATGGCCGTGGAGGGGCTCGACAGCCTGTTTCCCATGGCGGAGATGTCGGTGATGGGCATCCTGCCGGTGATCGCCCGGCTGCCCTCGCTGCTGCGCCGCATCGACGAGACCGCCCAGGCCGTCGTCGCCGCCGAGCCCGACGTCCTCGTCCTGATCGACAGCCCGGACTTCACCCACCGTGTGGCGCGGCGCGCCCGCAAGCGGCTGCCGGGGCTCACCGTGATCAACTACGTCTCGCCGACCGTCTGGGCCTGGCGGCCGGGGCGGGCGAAGGCGATGCGGGCCTATGTCGACCACGTCATGGCGCTCAAGCCCTTCGAGCCCGCCGCGCACGCGCGCCTGGGCGGTCCGCCCTGCACCTATGTCGGCCATCCGCTGATCGAGCACACGCACGCCCTGCGCCCCGCCCCCGGCGAGCGCCGGCCGGTCGGGGAGGGACCGCTCGAGCTGCTCGTGCTCCCCGGCAGCCGCCGCTCCGAGGTCTCGCGCCTTCTGGGGCCCTTCGGCGACGCCGTCGCCCGGATCGAGGCGACGCTCGGGCGCGACGTGTCGCTGACGCTGCCCGCGGTCGATCATGTCCTGCCGCTGATCGAGGCGGGCGTGCGCGACTGGCCGCGCGCGCCGGCGATCGTGCGCGGCGAGGAGGCCAAGCGCGCCGCCTTCCGTCGGGCGCACGTGGCCCTCGCCGCCTCGGGTACCGTGACGCTCGAGCTCGCGCTCTCCGGCGTGCCGATGGTCGTCGCCTACAAGGTCTCGAAGCTCGAGGAGCAGCTCAAGTGGCTGCTCACGATCGACACGATCGTGCTCGCCAACCTCGTTCTCGGCGAGAAGGCCTTCCCCGAGCTGATCCAGGACGAGTGCCGCGGGGAGACGCTTGCCGCCGCCCTCGCGCCGCTGTGCGCCGAGACCCCCGCGCGCCGCGCCCAGCTCGACGCCATGTCCCGGATCGACGCCGCCATGGACCTCGGCGGCGAGACGCCCAGCGAGGCGGCGGCGCGGGTGGTGCTGGAGACGTTGGGGAGTCGGACCGCCGAGACGAAGCGCTGAGCGGCATCTTCGCGGTCGCGCCCGTTGACGATTCCCCCGGCGCGTGTCGCTATGCGGTCTTCCGCAACGTTCCCGCCCGCGATCCACGCCGATGACCGTCCGCGACCGCCTGGAGACCATCCTATCGCGCCTCGACGCCCGTGCCGGCGACGAGCGCGTGTACACCCGCCTCTACCCGGACGCGGCCCGCGCGGCCGCGGACGCCGCCGACGCGCGCCGCCGCGTCGGGAACTCGCTCGGGCCGCTCGACGGCGCGATCGTCTCGATCAAGGACCTGTTCGACGTCGCCGGCGAGCCGACGAGCGCGGGCTCCGTCATCCTGCGCGACGCCGAGCCTGCGCGGGCGGATGCGCCGGTCGTCGCGCGGCTGCGCCGGGCCGGCGTGGTGATCCTGGGCAAGACCAACATGTCCGAGTTCGCCTTCTCGGGCATCGGCATGAACCCGCATTTCGGCACGCCGGGCAACGCCGCCGATCCCGCGCGCGTGCCCGGCGGCTCGTCCTCGGGCGCCGGCGTCGGCGTCGGCGAGGGCACCTGCGACATCGCCATCGGCACCGATACCGGCGGCTCGGTGCGCATCCCCGCCTCCCTCAACGGCGTCGTCGGCTTCAAGCCGACGAGCGGGCGCGTGCCCACGGCGGGCGCCTACCCGCTCTCGCGCACGCTCGATTCGGTCGGCCCCCTCGCGCGGACGGTGGCGGCGTGCGCCGCCGCCGACGCGGTGATGGCCGGCGCGGAGCCGCAGGCGCTCGCGCCGATGCCGGTGGCGGGGCTGCGCATCGGCGTGCCGCGCGGGCTCCTGTTCGGGCAGGTCGAGGACGTCGTCGCCCGCGGCTTCGAGGCGGCGCTCGCGCGGCTCTCGGCGGCGGGGGCGCGCATCGTCGAGCACGGCATCGACGACCTGCTCGACGCCATGGCCGAGGCCGCGACGCGGGCCGGCGCGCCGCTCGTCGCGATCGAGGCGGCCGCCGTGCACGCGCGGAGCCACGAGACACACGCCTCGGGCTACGACCGCAACGTCCTCGCCCGCATCCGGCTCGGCGCCGGCGTGAGCGCGGCGGCCTACCAGGCCTATCTCGAGACCCGCCGGGACTTGATCGCCGCCATGGACCGGCGGCTCGCCCCCCTCGACGTGCTCGCCCTCCCGACGACGGCGACGACGGCGCCGGAGATCGCGGCCCTCGCGGCCGACGACGACGCCTTCCGGCAGGCGAACCTGCTGATGCTGCGCAACACCACCTTCGGCAACCTGTTCGACCTGTGCGGCGTCAGCCTGCCGATGCCGGGGATGCCGCGCCCCGCGGGGCTGATGCTGCTCGCCCGCGGCGGGCGCGACCGCACGCTGCTCGAGGTCGCGGCGGGCATCGAGCCGCTTCTCGCCTGTTGACGACGGCCGCGGTGCGGCCACGCCCCGCTTCCCTCGTGCGCCCGGGCATCGTAACCCGGACGCAGACGCGAGGAGGCGGGCATGCGGCTGAAGGTCACGACCTGGAACATCAACTCGGTGCGCCTGCGCCTGCCGCTCGTGCTGCGCTTCCTCGACGAGCACGCGCCCGACGTCCTGTGCCTGCAGGAGACCAAGTGCCCGGACGACAAGTTCCCGTCCTCCGACCTTCGCAAGGCCGGGTACGAGCACATCGAGTTCGTGGGGCAGAAGGGCTATCACGGCGTCGCGGTGCTCTCGCGCCTGCCGCTCGAGACGCGGCGGGTGATGAGCTTCTGCGGCAAGGCGGACGCCCGCCACATGGCGGTGCGCCTCGCCCCAGGCGCCGGCGCGGCCGCGGGGATCACGATCCACAATTTCTACGTCCCCGCCGGCGGCGACGTGCCCGATCCGGCGCTGAACGAGAAGTTCGCCCACAAGCTCCAGTTCCTGGCCGAGATGCGCGCCTGGGGCGCGGCGGAGCGCCCGACGGCGGCGCCGGCGATCCTGGTCGGCGACCTCAACGTGGCGCCGCTCGAGCACGACGTGTGGAGCCACAAGCAGCTGCTCGGCGTCGTCAGCCACACGCCGGTGGAGACCCAGGCGCTCGAGACGCTACGCGGGGAGGCCGGCTGGGCCGACGCCGCGCGGGTGCTCGTGCCCGAGCCGGAGAAGATCTACACGTGGTGGAGCTACCGCGCGCCGGACTGGGCCAAGGCGAACAAGGGCCGGCGGCTCGACCACGTCTGGCTCTCGCAAGACCTGATGGCGACATGCCGCAGCGTGGACGTCCTCACGGACGCCCGCGGCTGGGACCGGCCCTCGGATCACGCGCCGGTGACGGCGACGCTCGTGCTGTGACGGCGCTTGCCTCCACCCTCTGGCCCGCGCTCGCCTGCACGACGCCCCGCCTCGCGCTGCGCCCGCTCGCGGCCGCAGACGCGCCGGCGCTGCGGGCGATCACCAACGATCCCGCGGTCGCGCCCTTCGTCTCCTTCCTGCCCCACCCGTTCGGCCTCGACGACGCCCATGCCCTGATCGCCCGCAACCACGCCGGCGCGCAGGAACGCTTCCTCGGCATCGTCCACGACGGGGCGCTGATCGGCGTGATCGGCGCCCACGCGCATGCGCCGGTGGGGGAGCGCCCGGCGATCGAGATCGGCTACTGGCTCGCCTCGGACGCGCGCGGCGCCGGCTACGCCCGCGAGGCGGCCCGCGCCCTCGTGGCGCGGCTGCGGGCGCTCGCGCCGGAGGCGGCGGTCGTGGCCGAGGTGGCGCCGGAGAACGCGGCCTCGCGACGGCTGCTCGGCGACGTCGGGTTCGCGGAAGCGGGGATGGCCGGCGAGCGGCCGGGGCGGGGGCTCATGGTGCTCGGAGACGCTCAGCTGCGCTAGGTGGGCAGCGGGCCGCGCCGATCGATCCATTCCCGCATCGACGTCAGCAGCTCTTGCATCGTGTATTCCTCGATATCTCGTGGCGCGAAACCCCTCGCGGCGAGCCTTTCGTAATGCCAGGCTCGGACGTCGTCGTATCGAGCGATGATGTGCAGCGGCCCGGGCGCATCCTTCAGCCTGGCTTCCGAGGCGATCCAGGATCGGACCCGGCGGATCGCTTCATCGTAGCGTGCTCCGTGAGCCTGCACATCGCATCCTGCGAGATCCGAGATCGAGGCTCCGTGCCGATGCGGCTGCTCCTCCAGGATCAGGATCGTCTTGGTTTCGCGCCCGCCACCACAATAGAGGCGGCAGCCGTAGTCGAGGCCGAGCTCGAGCAACGGGAACACGCATGGCGAGCGACCGTGTCGACGCCGCATGGGACCGGGGTGCGGAGGCGGGCGCGGGCTCATGGTGTCGATGCGTGCCGACCATGAAAGCGGTAGTTCTCAGCACATAAAGTCCGTCCTTAATTTTCGCTTTATTCAAGCTGTTCGGTAACGTTGGGGAAGTCGAAAGCAATCTTCAGATCCATAAACATTTGATTCAGCCTTGCCGTGGTGAAATCTCCGAGCGCGCTTCCCCGGTCGCGCCCATAGGAGGTCATCACCATGCGCAAGCTCGCAACGTTCGCAGCCGGCATCCTGCTCGCCGTCGGCCTCGCCACGTCCGCCCAGGCCGATCTCGCCCCGCTGGAGATCGAGGGCGCGAAGACCGTCGACGCCGACGGCGTCATCGAGCTCGTCACGACGACGCCGAACCTCGTCATCCTCGACAACCGCAGCCAGGGCGACTTCGACGCCGGCCACATCGAGGGCGCCGTGCGCCTGATCGACACCGACATCGCCGCGGAGGCCGACATCGTCGCCCATGCGGCGAAGGATGCCCCGGTGCTGTTCTACTGCAACGGCCTTTCCTGCGGCCGCGCCGCCAACGCCGTGATCAAGGCGGTCGGCTACGGCTACTCGGACGTCTACTACTACGCGCTCGGCATGGAGGAGTGGAAGGAGCGGGGGCTGCCCCTCGTCTCGAACTGACCCGCCGCGGCACCGTCCCGGCGCGGCCAGCGCGACGGGACGATGCGCGCCTCGACGGCGGGCCGCCGCCCGCCGGTCCCCCCGATCTCGTCCTGGATCCGAGCCACCATGACCGAGCACAAGAAGCTTCTCGCCATCCTCGTCGCGTCGGCGGTGCTGAACTGCATCGCGGCCGTCGGCGTCATGTCCCTCGTCACCTCGCGCTACGAGGGGGCCGTCCACGAGGCGACGGCGGGCCAGCTCGGCTCCATGCTCAACGGCTACGTTTCCGACGTCGCCTGGGGCGAGTATTCGCAGAAGGTCACGGTGCTCGCCGGCCAGGTCGCCCAGGTCGCGGAGCTGCGCGCTGCCGTGGCCGCCGGCGACGCCGCGGCGGCCGCCTCCGTCCTGCCCGAGATGCTGCGCCGCGAGGCGGTCACCTCCGGCGCCGTCGCCGTCACCGGCCTCGCGCTGTACGGTCCCGACGGGACCCTGATCGCCGAGCACGCGGCGATGCCGGGCGTGGTCTCGCCGCCCGACCTGCCCGCCCGGCTCGCCGGTCGCTCGGGCGCGGCCGCGCTCGAGACGCTGCGGGTCGAGTGGTCCGCCGACGGCGCGCCGCGGATCGGCATCGTCGCTCCCGTGGGCGGGCTGCGGGTCGTGGGCTACCTCGCCGTCCACGCCGATCCGCTCCACGCCCTGCGCGAGGCGGACGCGCGGCTCGGCCTCGAGCTCGCCTTCCTCGCCGCCGGCGGCGGACGCACGCTCGCCGATCTGGACGGCTACGCCCTGCCCGAGGGCGCGATGCCGGCCTCGGCCACGCTGCCGATCCTCGACGCGGACGGCGCGCCCGCCTTCGACGTCGCGGTCCGCTGGGACGTGGCGCGCTCCGCCGCCACCATGGCGGAGACCCGCACCTTCTCGCTCGCCGTTCTCGTCGCCGCGGTCGCGCTCGTCGGGCTCGGCACGATCGCGCTGGTCTTCCGGCTGATTCGGCGCATCGCCCGCGCCGAATCCGAGGCCGCCGAGGCCGCCATGCGGGCGCGCGTCGCCGAGGAGGAGGAGCGCCGCAGCGCCGACGACGTCCGCGTCAAGGAGGCGGCGGAGGCCCGCCGCAAGGAGATGATGGCGATGGCCGACGCGCTCGACGCCTCCGTCGCCGGCGTGGTCCAGGCGCTGTCGAGCGCCGCCGCGCAGATCGAGGGCTCCGCGGGCGGCCTCGTCGCCCTCGCCGCCACCACCACCGACCGCGGCCGCGAGGCCGGCGCGGCCTCCGCCCGTGCCAGCGCCGACGTCCAGACGGTCGCCTCCGCCAGCGAGGAGCTGAGCCTGTCGATCTCCGAGATCGGCGGGCGCGTCTCGCAGGCGTCCGAGATCGCCGGCTCCGCGGTGTCGGAGGCGTCCGCGGTGGGTGACAAGGTCCGCGCGCTCGGCGAGGCGACGGCGCGCATCGGCGACGTCGTCGAGCTGATCGACGCGATCGCCGCCCAGACCAATCTCCTCGCGCTCAACGCCACGATCGAGGCGGCCCGGGCGGGAGAGGCGGGCAAGGGCTTCGCCGTCGTCGCCGCGGAGGTGAAGACTCTCGCCGCCCAGACCGCCAAGGCAACCGAGGAGATCACCGGCCAGATCGGCGCGGTGCAGGGCGCGGCCGGCGAGGTCGTCGGCGCCATCGACGGCATCAGCCGCACGATCCGCGAGATCAGCGGAATCTCGACCCAGGTCGCCGCGACGGTCGAGCAGCAGCGCGCCGCGACCGCCGAGATCGCCCGTTCCGTGGCGCAGGCGGCGCAGGGCGCCGCCGGCATCGCCGGCAACGTCTCCGAGGTCACCGACGCCGCGGCGCAGACGACCGACAAGGCCGGCGAGCTGCGCACCGCGTCGGGCGCGCTCACCGCCCAGGCCGAGATGCTCCGGCGCGAGATGACGGCGTTCCTGGACAAGCTCAGGGCGGCGTGAGGTCGGGCGCCCGTAGCCGTTACCCGTCACCCCAGCTTCGCCCGCACCCGCATCAGGTCCTGGGCGAGCCCCTCCAGCTCGGCGGCGAGGATCGCGTGCATGCCGGCCGCCGCGCGCGGGTATTCCTCCAGCACGCGGCGCATCAGCGGGCGGGTGAGGCGGATCACGCTCGCGGGCTCGCGGGCGGTGGCGGTCGCCGGGCGGCGGGTCTCGGCGAAGAGGGCGGCGGCGCCGATCAGGTCCCCAGGCCGCGCCACGGTGACGGGCTTGCCGCCCTCGACGTCGAGGCCGATCGCGCCCTCGGCGACCACGAAGCCGCAATCCGCCCGGTCGTCCTTGCGAAACAGCGCCTCGCCCTGGCGCAGGCGCCGCTTGTCGGCGGCGAAGGCGAGCAGGCGCAGGCCGTCGCGATCGATCAGGCCGATCAGGGGAGCGCGCGCGAGGAGCGCGATATCGTCGTCGAGGGACATCGCGCCTCGGGCGGGATCAGGGGACGAGCTTGTAGCCGCCGCCCTCGGTGACGAGGAAGCGCGCCGCGGACGGGTTCGGCTCGATCTTCTGGCGCAGGCGGTAGATGTGCGTCTCCAGCGTGTGGGTGGTGACGTTGGAGTTGTAGCCCCACACCTCGGCCAGCAGCGTGTCGCGCGAGACCACCTTCTGCCCGGCCCGGAACAGGAAGCGCAGGATCGCGGTCTCCTTCTCGGTGAGCTTGAGCTTGGAGCCCTTGTCGGAGACGAGCAGCTTGGCGCCGGGGCGGAAGGAGTAGGGCCCGATCTGGAAGATCGCGTCCTCGGAGGCCGCGTATTGCCGCAGCTGCGCGCGGATGCGCGCGAGCAGCACGGCGAACTTGAAGGGCTTGACCACGTAGTCGTTCGCCCCGGCCTCGAGGCCGAGCACGGTGTCGGCGTCCGAGCCCTGGCCGGTGAGCATGATCACCGGCGAGCGGAAGCCGTGCTTGCGCATGAGCTTGACGCCCTCGCGCCCGTCCATGTCCGGCAGGCCCACGTCCATGATGACGAGATCGATGCGGTCCGCCTGCACGGCCTTCATCGCCTCCCCCGCCGTCTCGGCGGTGGCGACGACGAACTCGTCGTAGAGGGCGAGCTGCTCGGCGAGCGTGTCGCGCAGATCCTGGTCGTCGTCGACGACGAGTATCCGGTTGGCGTTCGACATGGGAAGTCCTCGACCACGGAGCCGTGTCGCTCACGGCTGTAGACTAAACCGCCGTCTCTCGGCAACAAGCG
Source organism: Salinarimonas sp. NSM (assembly GCF_052380005.1). Classification (NCBI taxonomy): domain Bacteria; kingdom Pseudomonadati; phylum Pseudomonadota; class Alphaproteobacteria; order Hyphomicrobiales; family Salinarimonadaceae; genus Salinarimonas; species Salinarimonas sp. NSM. The sequence continues at coordinate 34,300 of NZ_JBQTCJ010000033.1, read as the reverse complement.
GCGGCAAGGGTTCATGCGGGGTTATGCCCAGGCGATTGCCGGGCGGGCCGCAGCGGAGGAGGAGGTCTCCATGTCGTCGCACACGATCTCGCGCATCGCCGTGCACCGCGCCGTCGGCGCGCGCCACCGCGGCCGGCTCCACGCGGGCGGCCTCGTCCTGCCCTGCGCGCTCGGCCGCGCGGGCATCCGCAGGGACAAGCGCGAGGGCGACGGCGCGACGCCGGCGGGCACGGTGCGCCCGCTCGGCGCCTTCTTTCGCGCCGACCGAGGGCGGCGGCCGGCGACACCGCTGCCGCTCGCGGCGATTCGCGCGGCCGACGGCTGGTGCGACGCCCCCGGCGACCGCAACTACAATCGCCCGGTGTTGCTGCCCTACCCGGCGAGCGCCGAGCGGATGCAGCGCGAGGACGCGCTCTACGACCTGGTCGTCGACCTCTCGGCCAACCGCGCGCCGATCCGGAAGGGACGCGGCAGCGCGATCTTCCTGCACGTGGCGAGGCCCGGCTTCCAGCCGACGGAGGGCTGTATCGCGCTTGAGACGCGCGCGCTGCGGCGCCTCCTCGCCCGGATCGGGCCGCGCACCCGCTTCGTCGTGGGGTGATGCGCGGCCCGCCGGTCGCCCCGGTCTCAGTGCGCCCCGTGTCCCATCGGCGGCGTGCGCGAGCCCATGCCTCCAACCGAGAAGGTGACCGGCACCTCGCCGGCACGCTCGAACACGAGGGTCGCCTCGAAGGCCTCGCCCTCCGCGAGCGGTCGCTTCAGGCCCATGAACATGACGTGGTAGCCGCCGGGCGCGAGCGCGACGCTCTCGCCAGCCGGGATCTCGAGCCCGCCCTCCACGGGCGCCATGCGGGCGATGCCGTCGACGGTCTCCATCGAATGAACCTCGAAGCGCTCGGCGATCTCGACGGAGCCACCCAGCAGCCGATCCGGCTCGGAGCCGGTGTTGACGATGGTGAGGTAGCCGCCGGCGACCGGCGCGGCGCCCGGCGTCGCGCGCGACCAGGGCGTCTCGATGCGGATGTCGCCGGCGCCGAAGGTCTCGGCCGAGGCGGGGAGGAGGGGGATGCCGGCGAGGCCGAGCGCGAGGGCGGCCGCGCGCGCGGCGCGGGTGAGGGTGGCGAGCATGGGTGTGGACTCCGTCGGATCGCTGCGATCCGGATCGCGTGAGAATGAGAAGTGCGTGTCTCTGGGCGATCAGGAGACGGGCGGCGCGCGGGCGCCGAGAGGGGCCGTGGCCGCACGCGGGCGCGGGGCCTCGACGTGGGCGGCCGCACGCGAGACCGGCGCGGCGACGCGCGCCGGCAGGGCGGACGCCGACGACGGCGCGATCGCCGGGCCGGTCGGCCCGCTGCCCAGGCGGCAGGCGTGCCAGCAGGCGTCCGCCGGTGCGTCCGCGGGCATCGAGCCGTCGACGGGACACCAGACGGTCTGCCCCGCGCCGGCCCCGCTCGCCGAGAAGGCGAGGGCGCCCGAGAGCCCCGAGAGCAGGCTCGCGAGCACGAGCCCGTAGAGCGCCACGACGGCGATCGTCGTCCGCAGGGGTCTGGCGAAGCGCGAGAGCGTCCTCATGAGCGAGGCTCTATGCGAGCGCGGTCCGTCGCGCAAGCGCGGCCGGCGCGTGCCGCCCTCAGGCGAGGATCACCACGCCCATGGCCACGATCGTCCACGCCGTGGCGTAGGCGCCGAGCATCAGGCGCCGGGTCCCGGTCGGCAGGCCCTGCGGCCGCGCCGGGACGGTCGCGGGCGTGACGAAGCGCAGCGCCAGCCAGCCGCCGAACACGCCCCAGAAGCCGGTGAGGAGCAGGAAGAGCTGCATCACGCCCCAGCCGATCGACTCGGGCCCCGCGATGAGCCCGAAGAGCGGCAGCGTCGACAGGAACGGCCACAGCGCCAGGATCGGCGTCAGCGCGATCGTGGCGAGCTGCGCGTTGAAGTCCGAGCCGGGATCGATCAACCGCGCGCTCGCGTGCCTGCGCGCCTCGGTGAGGGTGCGATGCTCCATGATGCGTACTCCTGCGCTCGTGCGCACGCCGACCGTGCCCGCCACGCTTACGCCGTTCACGCCGCCTCGGTCGCCCCATCGAAGCGCGGCATTTCGTCCGCGTTCGGGGCCGGCGGGCCGCGCGATCGGTTCGCCGGCCCCACGAAAGTGCGAGATCCCCCTACCTTGCGGCGCGGGCTCCCCCTCCAGTAACGTGCCGCGCAACAAAGGCGTGACGGTCGCCCGCGCGGCGTTCGTCGGGCACGTATCGCGGGGAGGACACGCATGGCTGAGAAGATCTACGACGTCTCGCGGGATTGGGCCGAGCGCGCCTATGTCGACGCCGCGAAGTATCGCGAGATGTACGAGGCGAGCCTCGCCGACCCGGAGGCCTTCTGGGCGGAGCACGGCAAGCGCATCGACTGGTTCCGCCCCTTCACCAAGGTGAAGAACACCACGTTCGGCCCCGGCGAGGTGTCGATCGCGTGGTTCGAGGACGGCACCACCAACGTCGCCTACAATTGCGTCGACCGCCACCTCGAGACGCGCGCCGACCAGGTCGCCATCATCTGGGAGGGCGACGACCCGGGCGAGTCGAAGCGCATCACCTATCGCGAGCTGCACGAGCACGTGTCGCGCTGGGCCAACGTCCTGCGCAACCGCAACGTCGGCAAGGGCGACCGCGTCACGCTCTACCTGCCCATGATCCCGGAGGCCGCCTACGCGATGCTGGCCTGCGCGCGGCTCGGCGCCATCCACTCGATCGTGTTCGGCGGCTTCTCGCCGGACGCGCTCGCCGGGCGCATCGAGGATTGCGCGTCGCGCTGCGTGATCACCGCGGACGAGGGCCTGCGCGGTGGCCGCAAGGTGCCGCTCAAGGCCAATGTCGACGCCGCGCTCGAGCGCCTGCCGGCGGGCTCCGTCGACCACGTGGTCGTGGTGCGGCGCACCGGCGGCGCAGTCGCGATGGACCCGGGCCGGGACGTCTACTACGACGCCGCCGCGGAGATGGTCACGGCCGAGTGCCCCTGCGAGGAGATGAACGCGGAGGATCCGCTGTTCATCCTCTACACTTCGGGCTCCACCGGCAAGCCGAAGGGCGTGCTGCACACGACCGGCGGCTATCTCGTCTACGCCTCGATGACGCACCAGTACGTCTTCGACTACAAGGAGGGCGAGGTCTACTGGTGCACGGCCGACGTCGGCTGGGTGACGGGCCACAGCTACATCGTCTACGGCCCGTTGGCCAACGGCGCGACGACGCTGATGTTCGAGGGCGTGCCGACCTACCCGTCGATCTCCCGCTTCTGGGACGTGGTCGACAAGCACGCGGTCAACATCTTCTACACGGCGCCCACCGCCATCCGCTCGCTGATGGGCGCCGGCGAGGACCCGGTGCGCAAGACCTCGCGCAAGAGCCTGCGGCTGCTCGGCTCGGTCGGCGAGCCGATCAACCCGGAGGCCTGGGAGTGGTACCATCGCGTGGTGGGCGAGGGGCGCTGCCCCATCGTCGATACCTGGTGGCAGACGGAGACCGGCGGCATCCTGATCACACCGCTGCCGGGCGCCATCGCCCAGAAGCCGGGCTCGGCGACGCTGCCGTTCTTCGGCGTGAAGCCGGAGATCGTGGACGCCGAGGGCAAGGTGCTCGACGGCGCCTGCGAGGGTAACCTGTGCATCGCCGACAGCTGGCCCGGCCAGATGCGCACGGTCTACGGCGACCACGAGCGCTTCATCCAGACCTACTTCTCGACCTATCCGGGCAAGTACTTCACCGGCGACGGCTGCCGCCGCGACGAGGACGGCTATTATTGGATCACAGGCCGCGTCGACGACGTCATCAACGTCTCGGGCCACCGCATGGGCACCGCGGAGGTCGAGAGCGCGCTCGTCGCCCACCCGAAGGTGTCCGAGGCCGCCGTCGTCGGCTACCCGCACGACATCAAGGGCCAGGGCATCTACGCCTACGTCACGCTGATGGCGGGCATCGAGCCGTCGGAGGAGCTGCGCAAGGAGCTCGTCGTCCACGTGCGCAAGGAGATCGGCCCGATCGCCTCGCCCGACAAGATCCAGTTCGCCCCGGGCCTGCCCAAGACCCGCTCGGGCAAGATCATGCGCCGCATCCTGCGCAAGATCGCCGAGGACGAGTTCGGCGCGCTCGGCGACACCTCGACGCTGGCGGACCCGGCGGTGGTGGACGACCTGATCGAGCACCGGCAGAACAAGCGTGGGGCTGCGGCTTGAGGTTGGGGGAGGGGCTAGGGGAAGGACGGGCTCCCCTCTCCCGGATGGGATAGCGGTCGGGTTGAGGGCGGCGGCGCTTGCTGTGCACGGCGCCGCTGTTCCTGTTTCGCCCCGGCGTAAGCCGTACTATGATGCGTCCGCTCGCGCGTAGGAACGACACGCGCAGATCAGCGGACGCATATGCACGCCTTCATCCCACGCCGCCTCGCATATACAGAGAATGGCGAGCGAAAGGAAATCGCCGATACCGAGGTGCTCGGTCTCGGCGGACCCGTCATCGTGCTCGGCGAGCCGGGAATGGGGAAGACGGAGCTGTTGAAGCAGCTCGCGGAGCAGGCGGGTACGGGAGTGCGACGCGCCGGCGTGTTCGCTCGAATGAATGCGCCGGCACGGGTGCGGTCCAATGTGCCGCTCGTCATCGACGGCGTCGATCAGGTCGCGTCTGCCCAGCCCGGCGACGCGATTGAGCTCATTGCCGCGCGGCTTGCGGACGGTGGTTCACCGCCCTTCATCCTGTCCTGCCGCGTCGACGACTGGCGCTCCTCGGTGGCGCGGGGTGCCTTCAGCGAGTACGATACGCCGCTGCGGGAGTTGGTGCTGCTCCCGTTCTCGACGGATGACGCGGTCGCGTTCCTGACCGAGACGCTCGGTTCGGAGCGGGCGGCAGCCGTTGCGGCTTCGCTCGAGGAGCGCGGGCTCGACGCTTTTCTTGAGAACCCCCTAACACTCGGCTTCGTGCTGTCCATCGCACAGCGCGATGGGGCGCTGCCCGATACCCGCGCCGACCTCATGACGCAGGCGGTCGAGATACTGCGGGTCGAGAACGATGACGGCACACGAGTGGACACAGCACTTGCGCGGTTGGGAAGCGAGGCGGCCCTTGATGCAGCCGGCGCCCTGTTCGCGGCGTTCCTCCTTGGCGGCGCCGAGACCATCGCGCGCACGAAGGCCGGCGTCGGCGAGGACAAGGTCCTCGTCGCGGCGGACGTGCGCGACCTTCCTGGCGCGGGTGCGGTCGACGCGATCCTCGGCAGCCGCCTGTTCAAGTCCGCCGGCGCGCCCGGCCACGTGGAGCCGATCCACCGCACGGTGGCGGAGTATCTCGGCGCGCGCTGGCTCGCACTGCAGGCCCCGGACGATCGCGCCCGGGCGCGCGTCCTGGCGCTGATGGTGGTCGAGGGAGGCGTGCCAGCCTCGCTGCGCGGGCTGCATGCGTGGCTGGCGCACTGGCCGGGTTTCGCGGAGGCGGTGATCGACCGCGATCCGCTCGGCATGCTCGACTACGGCGACGCGGAGGGGCTCTCCCCGCCGCAGGCGCGGCGGCTGCTCGGCGCCCTGCGACGGCTGGAGCGAGGGAACCCACATTTCCGTAACGCGCTCGGCGGCGACGCGGCGGTACGCGCCTTGGGCGACCCGGCGCTCGTCGACGACGTGCGCGACGTCCTGCAGGCTGTGGACGTGGGCTTCGCGCTGCGCAGCCTCGTCCTTCTGACGATCCGCGGCTCGCCCGTCGCGACCGCCCTCGCGCCGGAGATCGAGGCGATCGCGCTCGCGACGGAGCGCGAGTTCACCTATGTCGAGCGGTGGAGCGCCTTGCAGGCGCTGTCCCCGCCCGAGCGCGTCCGCACCGCCGTCGAGCGCCTCGCCGCGAGCAGCGGGGCGGACGACACGCATTTGGCTTTGGGGGCCATAGGCGACGCGCCGGACGCGTACGCGCCGGAGACGATGGCATCCGCGATGCTCGGGCATCTCGGGCTCGGCGCGAACCAAGTCGCCGGAGAGGAAGATGACGACGTGCGCTCCAGCGGTGTCGTCCACCTCTTCGCGTTACGCCTTTCAACTCCGTTCGCGGCGCCGGTCCTCGACGCGCTCGCCGCCCGCCGCCTCGGGTGCAAGCCAGGGCTGGGGGTCGGATACGACCTCGAGACCGCGGCGAGCATTTTCATGGAGAAGGCGATCGGAGCAGTCGCGATTGGAGCGCCGCGCCTGCTCCGATGGCTGCGTATCCTGCCTCGGAGCTATCGGTCTACGAACGACCATGGGCGCATGGTGGCCGAGCACATCCGCTCCGACGACGCCATGCGTCGCGAGATGCAGGAACTCGCTCTTCTGCGATCGGAGGACACTGAGGACGACCTTCGGCTCTGGCATCTGTTTCGGGTGCATCCGGCCTTGCGTCCGACGACCGACGACGCCGTCCATCTCCTCCACCGCCTGGCCGGCGGCTCCGGCCGTGGCCCACGCGAGGACGCCGTGTGGCGCGATCTTCTGGCGGACCTTCGCGGCAAGGATGGACTTCCTGCCGATGCCGTCGATGCCGCCCGCGGCTTCGCCTCCGGTGATCCGGCGCGCGAGGCGCATCTGGCAGAGATGATCCCGCCGCCGCCGGTGCCCAGGTGGGAAGTGGAGGAAAACGAACGGCGTCGGCAGGCGGAAGCCGAGCGTGCGGAGAACTTCCGTGCGGCGCGCGCACACTTCCGGGCGCGCGAGACCGACATGCGGCTCGGATGCCGGGCGACCGTTCTCCAGCCGGCGAAATGCTATCTCGGCCGCTTCGGTGACATTGACAACGACGCCGCGCCGCCGAATCGCCTCGCCGATTGGCTCGGCGAGGACCTGCGCGATGCCGCGATCGCGGGCTTCGAGGCGACGCTCTTCCGGGACGACCTACCGAGCTTCGCTGATGTCGCCGACGCGATCGCAGAGGACAAGCATTACTCCGTGGAGTACCCGATCCTCGCGGGCGTCGCCGAGCGGGTGCGCACCGGGCGCGGCATCGCCGATCTGCCCGAAGAGGTCGTGCGGATCGCGCGGGCATCGCTCTACGGCGTAATCACGGGCGACCAAGGCATCGCGAAGCCGGCGGCAGCGGCGCTCGATTTGTGCCTGCGCCGCGACCCCGCCAGCTACGAGGCTTTCGCCCGTCAGCTGATGGAGCCGAGCCTCGCCGCGCGTGCGACGTCAGTCCCGGGGCTCTGGCAGGTGCCTGCAACGGAGGACGACCACGCCATGATGGCGCGGCTCGCCGTCGAGTGGCTGGGCCGATACTCGGACCTTCCGGATGAAGTCGAAAAGCGGCTCGTCGACACCGCGCTCGCAGCCGGGCCATGGGCGGGTCTGCTGGCGATCGCTGCCAGCCGTCTTAAGTCGGCGGACGGCGAACGGCAGCGGCGGTGGCAGGCGCTCGCGCTGGTGCTCGACTTCGAGACGACCTGGGCAGCCCTCGGCAAGGTGGGGACCGAGGAGCGCCTTCTCATCTGGCCGGTGCGCGACCTTTTCGGCAACCGTCGGCAAAGCGGTTCCCTCCCGGCTCCGCCCGCGCTCGTGACGTGGGCGATCCGGCAGTTCCGCCCCCTGTGGCCGCCCGTGCCGCATCCCACCGGCGGCTGGTCCGGCGACACCAATCCGTGGGACGCGTCCGACTTTCTCCACCGCCTGATCGATCGCCTCGCAAACGATCACTCCGAAGAGGCGAGCACCGCTCTCGCGGACCTCGCCCATGCCCCCGAGGACGGCTACACGCCGCATCTGCGTCGTGCGCTACACGAGCAGCGGCAGGCGCGGCGGGAGCGGGCGTTCCGGCCGCTTACCGCGTCCGACATTCGGCACGTCATCGAGAACGGCCCGCCTGCGACGCCGGAGGATCTGCGCGGGGTCGTGCTCGACGCGCTCGTGCGCGTGCAGGAGCGGCTGCGTGCCGCCGACACCGACCCGATCAACAAGTACTGGAGGGACGATGGTCGCCCGCGCGACGAGGACACTTGCACCGATCGCCTGATCGAGGACCTCGAGGGGCTTTTGTCACCGGAACTCGGCCGTGCGCCGCAGGCGCATATGGCCAGAAGCAAGGAGGCCGATATCCTCTTCACCATCGGCGACATGGCGCTTCCCCTCGAAACCAAGGGTCAGTGGAACGACGATCTCTGGACGGCCGCTGGTGCGCAGCTCGACAATCTCTACGTCACCGACTGGCGCGCCGCCGGCGGCATCTATCTCGTCTACTGGTTCGGCCACGACGTGCACCGGCGCAAGCGCCCCAAGCCACATCCCGACGGTGACACCATCCGCGACGCCGAAGCCCTGCGCGCGGCGCTCGAGGCGCGACTCTCGCCCGCCCTGCGCGCGCGGATCACGGTCGTCGTCCTCGACCTCTCACGCGGCGCGCCCTGATCACCCGTTCCGTTTCGCGCCGCGGCGGTCTATCTGAGGGACGACGCCTTCGGAGCCCCGCCCCCATGCCCATCGACGAAACCCTCCCCTTCATCTCCGTCCGCATCGCCGTCCTCACCGTCTCCGACACGCGCGATCTCGCGCAGGACAAGTCCGGCGACACGCTCGTCGGGCGCATCGCGGCGGCGGGGCACCATCTGGCGGATCGGATGATCGTGCGGGACGAGGTCGCGGCGATCCGGGCGGCGGTGCAGGGATGGATCGCGCGCGCGGACGTCGACGTGGTGATCACGACGGGGGGCACCGGCTTCACCGGGCGCGACGTCACGCCCGAGGCGATCGAGCCGCTGTTCGAGAAGCGCATGGAGGGCTTCTCGGCGGTGTTTCACCGCATCAGCTACGACAAGATCGGCACCTCCACGCTCCAGTCCCGCGCCACCGCGGGGGTCGCGGGGGCGACCTACGTGTTCGTGCTGCCGGGCTCGCCCGGCGCCTGCAAGGACGCGTGGGACGGCATCCTCGGGCCGCAGCTCGACTACCGCCACCGCCCCTGCAACTTCGTCGAGATCATGCCCCGCCTCGACGAGCACCTGAAGCGCGGCAAGGCGCGGGGCTGATCAGGCCCGCCCCTCCCGCACGAGAGTCGCGGCGAGCCGTACTATTCGCGGTCGCGCGGCCTCCGCGAGATGGGAGACGTGGACGAGGTCGCCCGCGCTGGGGCGGCGCGAGCGTCCGCGCAGTCGCGCGAGAATTGTCGCGACGACGCCCGCCTCCTCCCGACGCATGCGGCCGAGCGCGCCCGGCGCGTGCGTCGGCGCCGTGCCGGCGAATCGCTCGAGCGGGCGGGAGAAGCCCTCGAGCGGCACGTCGCCCGCCTGGAGCAGCAGCAGCCAGTCCCGCCGTGCGGCGCGTGCGCCCGCTCGCCAGGGGTCCTCGCCGGGCGCCGGCGAAACGAGCGTCGCGCCCGCGGCGTCCGCCAGCGCGTCGATCGCCGGCGGTGACGGCGTGCCGCGCACGAGCACGACCGCATCGGCGATCACCCCCTCGGCGACGCCGGGCACCAGCGCCGCGATCGTCGCCGCGAGGGCCTGCGGGTCGCCGTCGGAGAGAATGAGCGCGCTGATCATGCCGTCCTCATAGCGCAGCCGTGCGGCCGCGTAACCCTTCGTTCGGGCGCACCTCCGCGCGCCGTCGCGACCGGCGCGTGCGGAACCGGGAGGGGCTTGCGTCGTTCTCATTTCGTTCGTATAAGGAAGGTCAGAACATAGACGGAACAAATCGGAATCGGCGAGAACGTTCGTTCGGAGGTCGTCATGAGCCCGGTCGCCAGCACGGCGCGCGCACCGCGCCACGTCATCGCCCCCGGCGCGCGGGATGCGTCCCCGCGGGAGCCGGCGCTCCGCGAACCCTCGGCGCGCGATCTGCAGCGCCGCGCGCTGCTGCGCGACACCGGGCGGCCCGACGCCGTGGCCGAGCGGCTGAGGCGCGGGCGCGGCGCGCAGACGAACGAGACCGGGCGCTACGAGCGCATCACCCGCGAGGCCTTCGAGGAGGACCGCCTCCACGACGAGGAGGAGCGCGCGCTCGCGCTCGCGACCGAGGTGGTGGAGGAGCGCGCGCGCACCATCATCGCGCGGAACCAGTCGCCCGACATCGGCTTCGACTACTCGATCAACCCCTATCGCGGCTGCGAGCACGGCTGCTTCTATTGCTACGCCCGCCCGAGCCACGCCCATCACGGCCTCTCGCCCGGCCTCGACTTCGAGACGAAGCTCTTCGCCAAGCCGGACGCGGCGGCGCTGCTCGAGCGCGAGCTCGCGGCGCGGAGCTATGTGCCCAAGCCCATCGCGCTCGGCGCCAACACCGATCCGTACCAGCCGGTGGAGCGGCGCTACCGAATCACGCGCTCGGTCCTGGAGGTCCTGGCGAAGCGGTCGCATCCGGTGGGGATCGTCACGAAGTCGCATCTCGTGACGCGCGACGTCGACATCCTCGGGCCGATGGCCGAGCGCGGCCTCGCCAAGGTGGCGATCTCGCTGACCACGCTCGACCCGGTGCTCGCCCGGCGCATGGAGCCGCGGGCGGCGACGCCGGCGCGCCGGCTCGACGCGATCAAGCGGCTCACCGACGAGGGCATCCCCGTGACCGTGCTCGTGGCGCCGATCGTGCCCGCGATCAACGACCACGAGATCGAGCGCATCCTGGAGGCGGCGCACGCGGCGGGCGCGCGCGAGGCGGGCTACGTGCTGCTGCGCCTGCCCGACGAGCTCAAGGGCCTCGCCCGGGACTGGCTGATCGAGCATTATCCCGATCGGCTCGAGCGCGTCCTCTCGCTCGTGCGCCAGACCCGCGGCGGCAAGGAGTACGATGCCACCTGGGGCGTGCGGCAGACCGGGACGGGGGCGTATGCCTGGATGATCGGGCGACGGTTCGAGACGGCGGCGCGCCGGCTCGGCCTCAACGCGACGCGCACGCGGCTGCGCACGGACCTGTTCGAGCCGCCCGCCGCCGCCCGGCGCCGGGCGGCGGAGGACCAGCTGTCGCTGTTCGCGTGAGGAGGGCGCCCGGCGGCGCGTGTCACGCCTCCCCGGCGGCCGGAGCGGGGAGGCCCTCGACGAGGCCGCGCTTCTTCAGGAGCGGCCCCACGTCGGGCATGCGGCCGCGGAAGGCGGCATAGGCCTCGGCCGGGTCGCGGCGGTTGCCGGCGGCGTAGACGTGCTCGCGCAGCCGCGCCGCGGTGGCCGGGTCGAAGACGTCCCCCGTCTCCTGGAAGGCCTCGAAGGCGTCGGCGTCGAGCACCTCCGACCACATGTAGCTGTAGTACCCCGCGGCGTAGCCCGAACCCGCGAAAACGTGGGCGAAGTGCGGGGTGCGGTGGCGCATGACGATCTCGTCGGGCATGCCGATGCGCGAAAGCGCCTCGCGCTCGAAGGCCTCCGGGTCGACGTTGCCGGCGTCCGGCAAGAGATGGAAGTCGAGGTCGACGAAGGCGCAGGCGAGGTACTCTACCGTGGCGAAGCCCTGGTTGAAGGTGCGCGCGCCCACGAGCTTGTCGCGCAGCGCCTGCGGCATCGGCTCGCCGGTGCGATGGTGGCGCGCGAAGCGCTCCAGCACCTGCGGCGTCTCGAGCCAGTGTTCGTAGAGCTGCGAGGGCAGCTCTACGAAGTCGCGCGCGACCGCGGTTCCGGCGAGGGAGGGATAGGTCACCTCCGAGAGGAGCCCGTGCAGCGCATGGCCGAACTCGTGGAAGAGCGTGCGCGCGTCGTCGAAGGAGAGCAGCGCCGGCGTCTCGGGCCCGCCTGCGGAGAAGTTCATCACGTTGACGATGATCGGCCGCACCCGCCCGTCGAGATTCTGCTGGGAGCGGAACGCGGAGGCCCAGGCGCCGGAGCGCTTCGAGGGCCGCGCGAAGTAGTCGCCGTAGAACAGGCCCACGTGCGTGCCCGCCGCGTCGCGCACCTCGAAGGCACGCACGTCCGGGTGCCAGCGCGGCACGTCCGCACGCTCTTCGAATGTGAGCCCGAACAGGCGCTGCGCGACATGGAAGGCCGCCTCGATCATGCGGTCGAGCGGCAAATACGGCTTGATCTCGCCCTCGTCGAGATCGTAGCGGGCGCGGCGCACGCCCTCGGCGAGGTAGCGCCAGTCCCAGGGCGCGACCTCGGGACTCTCGCCCCGCTCGGCGGCGAGCGCCGCGAGCGCGTCGCGCTCCTCGCGTGCCCGGGCACGGGCGGGCTCCCAGACGCGCCCGAGCAGATCGCTCACGGCGTCGGGCGTCTTCGCCATGGCGTCGTCGAGCTTGTAGTGCGCGAATGTCTCGTAGCCGAGGAGCCTGGCGCGCTCGGCGCGCAGCCGCACCGTCTCGGCGACGATGCCGCGGTTGTCTCGATTGACCTTGGACACGCCGCGATGGGTCCAGGCCTCGAAGGCACGCTGCCGCAGGTCGCGCCGTGCGGAGAAGGCGAGGAAGGGCTCGACCGACGAGCGCGCCAGCGTGATCACGTGCACGCCGGGCATCTTGCGATCCTCCGCCGCGCGTGCCGCGGCGGCGACGAGCCAGTCGGGCAGGCCCGCGAGATCGGCCTCGCCCTCCAGCACCAGGGTGAAGCTGCTCTCGTCGCCGAGCACGTTCTGGCCGAAGGCGGTGCCGAGCTCGGCCAGCCGCGCGTCGATCTCGGCGAGCCGCGCCTTCGCCTCCGGCGCGAGCATCGCGCCCGCACGCACGAAGCCGAGATGGGTGCGCTCGAGGAGCCGCAGCGCCTCGGCGTCGAGCCCGAGCCCCTCGCGCGCCTGGAACACGGCGTCGACGCGCGCGAACAGGCCGGCATCGAGCATGATCTTCGAGGAGTGCCGCGACAGCCGCGGCGCCATGGTCCGCTCGATCGCCTGGATCGCCTCGTTCGTGTGCGCGCCGGCGAGGTTGTAGAACACCATCGCGACACGCCTGAGGTCGCGCCCGGCGCGCTCCAGCCCGAGGATCGTGTTCTCGAAGGTGGCGGGCGCGTCCGTGTCGCGGATCGCGGCGATCTCCGCATCGTGCGCGGCGAGCCCGGCCTCGAAGGCCGCCTCCATGTGCTCTGGCACGATCGCCTCGAAGGGCGGCGCCTCGAACGGCGTCTCCCAGGCCCGGAAGAAGGGGTTCTCGCTCGAGGTGGCATCCGCGGGCATCGGCCGGCGCTCCTGCTGTCGTGTCGTTCGTGTCGCTCGCTTCGAGATAGGCGCTCCCCTCGCGCGCGTCGAGGCGCTATCGAGGAGGGGCCATGCGCATCGACGATCCCGCCGCCTTCATCCGGGCCCACACGAGGCTCCTGCCGGTGCCCCATGCGCCGCAGCTCCTCCTCCACGTCGCGGACGAGGCGACGGCGCTGTGGGAGAAGACCGAGGAGGAGCTCGGCGAAATCGGGCTGCCGCCGCCGTTCTGGGCCTTCGCCTGGGCCGGCGGGCAGGCGCTCGCGCGATACGTGCTCGATCATCCGGAGGTCGTGGCGGGGCGCAGCGTGCTCGACTTCGCGGCGGGCTCGGGCCTCGTCGGCATCGCCGCCGCCCGCGCCGGCGCGGCGCGGGTCGAGGCCGCCGACATCGACCCCTTCGCCTGTGCGGCGATGCCGCTCAACGCCGCGGCGAACAGCGTCGTGCTCCACACCCGCGAGACCGACCTCGTCGGGATCGACGAGGGCTGGGAGGTCGTGCTCGCAGGCGACATCTGCTACGAGCGCGACCTCGCCGCGCGCGTGCTGGCCTGGCTGCGCGCGCTCGCCGCCCGCGGCGCGACCGTGCTCGTCGGCGACCCCGGCCGCGCGTATCTCCCCAGGGACGCCGAGGCCTCGGGCCTCGCGCCGCTCGCCACCTACGAGGTTCCGGTCACCCGGGAGCTCGAGGACGCCGAGATCAAGCGCACCACGGTCTGGCGCCTGCGCTGATCCCGCTCACGGCGCTTCCCCCGCGATCGCCGCGCGCCCCGTCCGGGCGAGCGCCGCCCGGCTCGCCGGGCGGGTGTAGAACATGTGCCCGCCGGGATAGGTCTCCTCGACGACCCGCGCGTGCAGGCTGGCGGGGAGCTGGCGCAGCACGAGCGTCGAGGCGAAGTAGGGCGTGACGAGATCGGTGAGCCCGTGCACGACGACGACGGCGAGGCTCTCGTCGAGCGCCATCGCGGAGGCGAGCTCGTCGAGCGCCTCCGGGGCGGAGCGCGCGGAGCCGTAGTCCCAGGAACCCGAGACGCCGCCGTTCAGGAGCACGTACTGGCGCTCCGGCACCCACGCGAGCTTCTCCCGGTAGAGCGTCAGCGCCGCCGCCGTGAGCGGCGCGGTGAGCGCGTCGAGGACCGGGTCGCGGTAGCGCGGCGCGGCGCGGGTGGGCGCTGGGTCCGGCGTCGTGACGCCGGTGTCGTAGAGGCTGCCGACGCGCCCCTCCGCGCGCCACAGCTCGCGGGCGAGGAGCCGGGCATCGATGCGTCCGGCCTGCCGTCGCACGAGGTCCTCGGGCAGGCCCGTGAGGTCCGCGAGCCGGGTCACGATCCGGTCGACCGCGGCCGGGTCGGAGAGGCCGGCGAGGAGGTCCGAGACGTAGGCGCCGGTGGCGTAGGCCTCGACCTCCGCGAGCGCCTCTCGGGACGCCTCGCCGGCCTTGTCGAGCGCGGCCGCGGCGAGCGAAGGCAGGAGCGCGACCCGCCCCATCAGGTTCGTCTCGACGGGACTGATCCAGGCGAAGTCGAGCACCGGCGAGACGAGGACGAGGGCGGAGAGCGCCATGCCGCGGTCGCTCGCGAGCGCATCGGCGAGGAGCGGCATGCGAAAGCCGCCGTAGCTCTCGCCGACGGCGGCCTTCGGCGAGGCGGCGCGGCCGTTCTCGACGGACCAGCGTACGACGAAGTCGGCGAGCGCCGCGATGTCGCCGGAGACCGAGAGGTAGCGATCGCGCGTGCGGTCGCTCGGCGCCACGAGCCGCGAGTAGCCCGTGCCGACGGGGTCGACGAAGACGAGGTCGGTGAAGGCGAGCCAGGTGTCGGGATTGTCGACGAGGGTCGGCGTCGCGGAGGGGACGATGACGTCCTCGCCGAAGCCGATCGTCCAGGGGCCGAGCGCGCCGAGATGCAGGTAGGCCGAGGCCGCGCCGGGCCCGCCGTTGACGACGAAGGTCACCGGCCGGCGCGCCGGATCGGCCTCGGGATCGACGTAGGCGACGTAGGCGATGTCCGCCTCCTCCTCGCCCGACGAGCCCGTCAGGGTCAGCACGCCCGCGGTCGCCTCGAAGGCCAGCGGCGCGCCGTCGACCACGATCTCGTGGCGGGTGGCGACGGGCTCGGGCAGGCGCAGCCCGTCGGCGGAGACGGGGCGATCGGCGCCGGGGGGCGCCGCGCCCGCCTGCTCCTGCGCGGGCTGCGCGGAGACGGATACGGGGAGGAGTGCGAGGGCTGCGGCGAGGAGAAGCGCGTGGCGACGGAAGAGGCGGGCGGTGGTCAAGGCGGGCTCCGGGACTGGATCGGTGATCCAGCCTAACGCATGCCGGGCGCCGCGGAGCCGTGCCCGCGCTCACGCCTTCGCGAGCCGCCGACGGCGCGATCGACGACGAGCCGATCGTGTCACGGGGTCGGGTGGTGGGGTCGGGTGGTAGGGTCGGTTGGTTGTGTCGGATGGTGGGCGCGACAGGGATTGAACCTGTGACCCTTCGCGTGTGAAGCGAATGCTCTCCCGCTGAGCTACGCGCCCGTTCCGAGGCGCGCTTCATAGGCCGATGCGGGCTGGCCGTCAAGCGCTCGATCGCAGCCGTCGCGGGGCCGATTTCCGGCCTTCGCGGCACGACGGCAACAGCGCATTCACGAAATTCTGATTATGGTCGCTGCGTGGCGTTTCGTAGGCTGCATGGTGACCGAGGTCCATCGACGGGCGCCGGTCGTCGGCACGGCCGCGGGAACCGGCGCCGCGTCTCGCGCGTCGCCCCCCAGCGAGCCAGCGTTCCGGCAAGCGTCAAGGACCAGGAGCTCTCATGCGGTTCGTTCTCTCACTCACCCTGGCGCTGGCCGTCGCCCTCGGCGCCTTCGCCCTGCAGCCGACGCGGGCGTCGGCGGAATGGATCAACCCCGCCCTCCTCAACGGTCCGGGCGGGACGGGCGGCAACTTCTTCCAGGGCTCGTCGATTCCGCGCCGCGTCGTGGACTACGACGGGCGCTACGCGCCGGGCACGATCGTGATCAGCCATTCGGAGCGCCGCCTCTACCTCGTTCAGGAGGGCGGCAAGGCGATTCAGTACGGCGTCGGCGTCGGGCGCCCCGGCTTCGGCTGGCGCGGGTCCTACCGCCTGACGCGCATGGCCGAGTGGCCGGATTGGCGCCCGCCGGCCGCCATGCGCCGTCGCCAGCCCGGCCTGCCGGTCCACATGGCCGGGGGCCCGGACAACCCGCTCGGCGCCCGCGCCCTCTACATCGGCAACACGCTCTGGCGCATCCACGGCTCGAACGAGCCGCAAACGATCGGCCAGGAGGTCTCCTCGGGCTGCGTGCGGATGACGAACGAGGACGTGACGGACCTCTACAGCCGCGTGCGCGTGGGCGCTCGCATCGTGATGAAGGACTGACGCGGTCCGAGGACCGCGCCGGCCCGCGTAGGACGGAACCGCCGCCCGGCTCAACGCCGGCGCGGCGGCTCGCGCGTCATCCCCTTCGCCGCCAGCTCGGACAGGTATTCCGACCAGCGCTCCGCGTGCTGCTCGCCGAGGCGGCGCAGGTAATCCCAGCCGTAGATGCCGGTGTCGTGCATGTCGTCGAAGACGAGCTTGACGGCGTAGTTGCCCACCGGCTCCACCCCGATGATCATCACCTCCATCTTGCCCGGCACGGTCTTGCGCTCGGCGGGGGAATGGCCCTGCACCTCCGCCGACGGGCTCGTCACGCGCAGGTACTCCGCCGGCAGGGCGAAGGCGGTCCCGTCGTCGTAGCTCACGGTCAGCGTGCGCCGGTCGCGCGAGACGCGCAGCTCCGTGGGCCACGCGGCGATGCCGCCGCCCGCTTCGGACATCTCGATCGCGCTCATCGGCAATTCCTTCATTCGTAGAGGCGCATGCGTTGACGCGGCCGGGCTTCTCTTCCATCCTCGCGCGCCCATATGGCGAGGACGGCCGGCGGACGATACAGAAGCCGCGCGCGCGAGCAAGACGCGGCGCAGTCCGGTTCGGCGACGGTTGCGGGAGGTGTCGAGTTGAGCGAGCCGATCATCACGCGAGCCGCGAGCCGGGCGGCCATCGGCGCGGGCGCGCCGCTCGTCGACCCGTTCGGCCGGGCGATCTCCTACCTGCGCGTCTCGGTGACGGACCGCTGCGACTTCCGCTGCGTCTATTGCATGTCGGAGAACATGACGTTCCTCCCCAAGCGCGACCTGCTCACGCTCGAGGAGCTCGACCGGCTGTGCTCGGTGTTCGTGCGCCACGGCGTGCGCAAGCTGCGCATCACCGGCGGCGAGCCGCTGGTGCGTCGCGACATCATGACGCTGTTCCGTAATCTCGGCCGCCATCTCGAGACCGGCGCGCTGGAGGAGCTGACCGTCACCACCAACGGCTCGCAGCTCGCCCGCCACGCCGCCGAGCTCGCCGCCTGCGGCGTGCGGCGGATCAACGTCTCGATGGACACGCTCGACCCGGACAAGTTCCGCGCCATCACCCGCTGGGGCGACCTCGGCCGCGTCATGGAGGGGCTCGACGCCGCCCAGGCGGCGGGCCTTTCGGTGAAGATCAACGCGGTGGCGCTCAAGGGCGTCAACGAGGACGAGATCGAGCCGATGCTGGAATGGGCGCACGGGCGCGGCATGGACCTCACGCTCATCGAGGTGATGCCGCTCGGCGAGATCGAGACCCACCGCGTCGACCAGTTCCTGCCGCTCTCGCAGGTCCGCGCCCGGCTGATGGACCGTTACAGCCTCACCGACCTGCCGGACCGCACCGGCGGCCCCGCGCGCTATGTGCGGGTGGAGGAGACCGGCGGGCGTCTCGGTTTCATCACGCCGATGACTCACAATTTCTGCGAGAGCTGCAATCGCGTCCGCCTCACCTGCACCGGCACGCTCTACATGTGCCTGGGCCAGGAGGACGCCGCCGACCTGCGCGCGCCGCTGCGCCAGTCCGAGGGCGACGAACGCGTCGCCCAGGCCATCGCCGACGCCATCACGCGCAAGCCCAAGGGCCACGATTTCGTCATCGACCGCCGCGTGAACCGCCCCGCGGTGGGGCGGCACATGAGCGTGACGGGGGGGTGACGGCGGCGGGCCCTTTTCGCTGCACCGCGGCATCTTCCGTTCCCCGCCATATGCGCTAGTGTCCGCCGCACAGCCGCGGGAGACGCACACATGAAAGAGCTCACGGACCGCACCGCCCTCGTCACCGGCGGCACGTCGGGGATCGGCCTCGCCATCGCCGAGGCGCTGGCCGGCGCCGGCGCCAACGTGATGATCGACGGTTTCGGCGAGACCGACGCCTGCGAGGCGCTCGCGAAGCGGATCGCCGACGCGCACGGCGTCAAGGCGGCCTGGACCGGCGCGGACGTCTCGAAGCCCGACCAGCTCGCCGCCGCGGTCGACCGCGCGGAGCGCGAGCTCGGGCCGATCGACATCCTCGTCAACAACGCGGGGGTCCAGCACGTCTCGCCGGTGGAGGACTTCCCCGTCGATCAGTGGGACCGGATCATCGCGATCAACCTCTCCTCGGCCTTCTACGCGACGCGCCTCGTGATCGGCGGGATGAAGGAGCGCGGCTTCGGCCGCATCGTGAGCACGGCCTCGGCGCACTCGCTCGTGGCCTCGCCCTACAAGTCCGCCTACGTCGCGGCCAAGCACGGGCTCGTGGGCTTCACCAAGACGGTGGCGCTCGAGGCGGCGGCACACGGGGTCACCGTGAATTGCATCTCGCCCGGCTATGTCTGGACACCGCTCGTCGAGAAGCAGATCCCGGACACGATGAAGGCGCGCGGCCTCACCCGCGAGCAGGTGATCGAGGACGTGCTGCTGAAGGCCCAGCCGACCAAGGCCTTCGTCACGGTCGAGCAGGTCGCGGCCATGGCGCTGTTCCTGTGCTCGGACGCCGCGAGCCAGGTCACGGGGGCGAACATCTCCATGGACGGAGGGTGGACGGCGCAGTGACCGACGCCGGCCGCCTCCCCGGCCTCGCCGGTCCCCGCGCCGAGAAGGCGGTCTCGCTCGCGCTCCAGGGCGGGGGCGCGCACGGGGCTTTCACCTGGGGCGTGCTCGACGCGATCCTGGAGGACGGGCGGCTCGCCATCGAGGCGGTGTCGGGGGCGTCCGCGGGCGCCATGAACGCCGTCGTGCTCGCGGAGGGCTGGCGCCGGGGCGGCGCGGAGGGGGCGCGGGCCTGCCTCGCGGACTTCTGGCGCAGCATCAGCCTCGACGGCGACCTTCCGGCCTACAAGGCGCGAATCGTGCGCCAGGCGCTCGGCCTGTGGACGGACGAACGCTCGCCCTGGCGCTTCTGGATGGAGGCGTTCTCGCCCTTCACCACGCCCTACCAGAACATCCTCGACGTCAACCCGTTGCGGGACGCGCTGAACGACCTGATTCGCTTCGAGGAGGTGCGCGCCTGCGGCGATGCCAAGCTCTTCGTCTCGGCGACAAACGTCTGGACCGGCAAGATCCGGGTGTTCGCGCGCGAGGAGCTGACCGTCGACCACCTCCTCGCCTCCGCCTGCCTGCCGGAGATCTTCAAGGCGGTGGAGATCGACGGGGTGCCCTACTGGGACGGCGGCTACATGGGCAACCCGCCGCTCTTCCCGCTCTTCTACGGCGTCGCCACCGACGACGTGCTGCTCGTGCAGATCAACCCCATCGAGCGGCGCGAGACGCCGCGCACCCGCGCCGAGATCCGCGACCGGCTCTCGGAGATCGGCTTCAACGCGCCGCTCCTGCGCGAGCTGCGCGCCGTGGACTTCGTGACGCGCCTCCTCGACGAGGGCAAGCTCGCCGAGGGCGACTACAAGCGCGTGCTGATGCACCGGATCGAGCCGACCGGCCATTTCGACGACTTCCCCGCCTCGACCCGCCGCACCGCCGACTGGGCGATGATGAAGACGCTGTTCGAGCGCGGCCGCGGCGCCGCTCGGGACTGGCTCGACCGGCACTGGGAGGATCTAGGCGTGCGGCCCACGATCGAGCTGCGGCGCGACTATTCCTGAGCGGCGGCTGCGGCGGGTCGCGTCGCGCCGGGCCTCGTTCCCCGTGGACGGAGTGCCGAATGTCGGGGCGCGTGGCGCCGGCGCCCTTGCGCGCGCATGCTTCTTGCTTGACGGTCGGCAGGCAATTCGACCGTGAGAGCCCGCGCCCCGTGTCCATCCTCGTCGCCCTGCACCACGTCACGCAGTACCGGTACGACCGGCCGATCGGCATCGGGCCGCAGGTGATCCGCCTTCGGCCGGCGCCGCACGCCCGCACGCGCGTCCCCAGCTATGCGCTGAAGGTGCAGCCCGCCAATCATTTCATCAACTGGCAGCAGGACCCGCACGGGAACTGGCTCGCACGGCTCGTCTTCCCCGAGCCGGCGACCGAGCTGAGGATCGAGGTGGATCTCACCGCGGACATGGCGGTGGTCAACCCGTTCGACTTCTTCGTCGAGCCCTATGCCGACGACTTCCCCTTCGCCTATGCGCCGGATCTCGCCAAGGAGCTCGATCCCTACCTCCAGCCCGAGGAGCTGGGTGAGAAGGCCGAGGCGTTCCTCGCCGGGATCGACCGGACGAAGCGCAGCACCGTGACGTTCCTCGTCGAGCTCAACGCGCTCGTCCAGCAGGCGGTGCGCTACATCGTGCGGATGGAGCCCGGCGTACAGGCGCCGGAGGAGACGCTCGCGCTCGGCTCCGGCTCCTGCCGCGATTCGGCCTGGCTCCTCGTGCAGATCCTGCGTCGCCTCGGGTTCGCGGCGCGCTTCGTGTCGGGCTACCTGATCCAGCTGAAGGCCGACATCGACCCGATCGAGGGGCCGAAGGGCACCGAGCACGACTTCACCGATCTGCACGCCTGGGCCGAGGTCTACGTCCCCGGCGCGGGCTGGATCGGCATGGACGCGACGTCCGGCCTGTTCTGCGGGGAGGGGCACATCCCGCTGTGCGCCACGCCGCACTACCGCTCGGCCGCCCCGATCACCGGCGCGACGGACCCGGCGAACGTCGAGTTCGGCTTCGAGATGCACGTCACGCGCATCCTCGAGGCGCCTCGGGTGACGCGACCGTTCGACGAGACGGCCTGGTCGGCGCTGGAGGCGCTGGGGGACCGGGTCGACGAGGACCTCGTCGCCCAGGACGTGCGCCTCACGATGGGCGGCGAGCCGACCTTCGTCTCGATCGACGATCCCGACGGTGCGGAGTGGAACATCGCCGCCGTCGGCCCCACCAAGAAGGACCGCGCGGACACGCTCATCCGGCGCCTGCGCGACCGCTTCGGGCGGGGCGGCTTCCTGCACTACGGGCAGGGCAAGTGGTACCCCGGCGAGCAATTGCCGCGCTGGGCCTTCGGGCTCTACTGGCGCCGCGACGGCGAGCCGATCTGGCGCGACGCCGCGCTCATCGCGGGCGAGGGCGGGGCGGGCGCGAAGGCGCCCCCCGCCGCGGCGAAGGGCTTCGTGGAGGGTCTGGCCGAGCGGATGCATCTCTCCGCCGGCTACGCGCAGCCCGCCTGGGAGGACCCCGCGCACTGGCTGATGAAGGAGGCCGAGCTGCCGGAGGGCGTCGACCCCGCCAATCCGGGCCTGAAGGACCCCGAGGAGCGCGCGCGCATGATGCGCGTGTTCGAGCGCGGCCTCGGCGAGCCGGTGGGCTTCGTCCTGCCGATCCAGCGCTGGAACGCGGCGGACGGTGCGCGGCGCTGGCGCTCGGAGCTGTGGCGGACCCGCCGCGGCAAGCTGTTCCTGATCCCGGGCGATTCGCCGGTGGGCCTGCGCCTGCCGCTCGACTCCCTGCCCGTCATCGCGCCGGAGCACTACCCGCACATCCACCCGCGCGACCCGCTGGAGCCGCGGGGCGCGCTGCCGCGCTATCCGCGGCCCGATCGCGATCCGGCGGCGAGGCGGCAGGCCGTCGCCGCGCAGAACGCCGTGGGCGAGGCGGTGCGCACCGCGCTCTCGGTGGAGGTGCGCGACGGGATCGTCCACGTCTTCATGCCGCCGGTGGAGCAGGTCGAGGACTACCTCGAGCTCCTCGCCGCCGTCGAGGCGACCGCCCGCGAGACGGGGCTTCCCGTGCGCGTGGAGGGCTACACGCCGCCCTTCGACCCGCGCATCGACGTCATCAAGGTCACGCCCGATCCCGGCGTCATCGAGGTCAACATCCAGGCCGCCGCCTCTTGGCGAGAGGCGGTGGCGATCACGTCGGGCGTCTACGAGGAGGCGCGGCAGGCGCGGCTCACCGCCGAGAAGTTCATGGTCGACGGCCGCCACACCGGCACCGGCGGCGGCAACCACGTGGTGCTCGGGGGCGCGAGCCCGCCGGATTCGCCCTTCCTGCGCCGGCCGGACCTGCTCAAGAGCCTGATCCTCTACTGGCAGCGCCATCCCTCGCTGTCGTTCCTGTTCTCGGGCCTGTTCATCGGCCCCACGAGCCAGGCGCCGCGCATGGACGAGGCGCGCGACGACGCGCTCTACGAGCTCGAGATCGCGCTCGCCCAGGTGCCGGACCCGGACGTCGGGAGCATCCCGCCCTGGCTCGTCGACCGGCTGTTCCGCAACCTCCTCACCGACGTCACCGGCAACACGCACCGCGCCGAGATCTGCATCGACAAGCTCTACTCGCCGGACGGGCCGACGGGCCGGCTCGGCCTCGTCGAGTTCCGCGGCTTCGAGATGCCGCCGGACGCGCGGATGTCGCTCGCGCAGCAGCTCCTGCTGCGTGCGCTGGTCGCCTGGCTCTGGCGCGAGCCGCAGGGCGGCCGCCTCGTGCGCTGGGGAACGAGCCTGCACGATCGCTTCATGCTCCCGCACGTGGTCTGGGAGGACTTCCGCGGCGTCCTCGCCGACCTGTCGGAAGCCGGCTATCGCTTCGAGGAGAGCTGGTTCCGGGCGCAATGGGAGTTCCGCTTCCCGCTCTACGGCCGGGTCGAGCACGGTGGCGTCGCGCTCGAGCTGCGCCAGGCGCTCGAGCCCTGGCACGTCATGGGCGAGGAAGGCGCCGTCGGCGGCACCGTGCGTTACGTCGATTCGTCGGTCGAGCGGCTCGAGGTGCGCGCGCAGGGGATCGTCCCCGGCCGCCACGTCATCGCCTGCAACGGCAGGCGCCTGCCGATGACCGCGACCGGCCGCGGCGGCGAGGCGGTGGCGGGCGTGCGCTACAAGGCCTGGCAGCCGGCCTCGGGGCTGCACCCGACGATCCCGGTCCACGCACCGCTCACCTTCGACGTCATCGACGGCTGGAACCGTCGCTCGCTCGGCGGTTGCGTGTATCACGTCGCCCACCCGGGCGGGCGCAACTACGAGACCATGCCGGTCAATTCCTACGAGGCGGAGGCGCGCCGCCTCGCGCGCTTCCAGAACCACGGCCACACCCCCGGGCGTATCGACCCGCCGGCGGAGGAGCTCGCCGCGGAGTTCCCGATGACGCTCGACCTGCGGAGGCCTGCCGCATGACGGCGCTCACCCGGGCCCAGGCGCGGGAGCTGATCCATGGCCTCAGCCATTGGACGGAAGGCTACGCGCCGCTGCCCGGGGCCGCCGACGAGCTGATCGGCCCGGACGGCACGCCGCGCCCGGCCTGGGCGCGCGTCGCCCGGGCGCTCGGGCCGATGCGCCCGGGCGATCTCGCCCACGGCTTCGGCTCGGCGGAGCGGCACATCCGCGAGGTCGGCATCTCCTACCGGGTCCACGGCGAGGCGGCCGACCGGGCCTGGCCGGTGGCGCACCTGCCGATCGTGATCGACGCCGCCGAATGGAAGGCGATCGCCGCGGGCGTCGCCCAGCGCGCGCGGCTGATGGAGGCGCTGCTCGCCGAGATCCACGCCGGCGGCGAGGCGCCGGACGGCGCGCCGCCGGCCGCGGCGATCGTGGGGAGCCCGAACTACCTGCGGCCCCTCGTCGGCGTCGCGCCTCCGGGCGGGCGGCACCTGTCGCTCTATGCCGTCGACATCGGCCGCGGTCCGGACGGGCGCTGGTGGGTGCTCAACGACCGCACGCAGGCGCCATCCGGAGCCGGCTATGCGCTCGAGAACCGCATCGTCCTGTCGCGGGTCTATCCCGCGCTGATGGAGCGGCTGCGCGTGCAGCGGCTCGCGCCCTTCTTCGCCGCCTTCCGCGACGGGCTCGCGGCGCTGGGCGCGCGCGAGGAGCCCCGCGTCGGGCTGCTCACGCCCGGGCCGTACTCGGAGACCTATTTCGAGCAGGCGACGCTCGCGCGCTATCTCGGCCTGCCGCTGGTCGAGGGCGACGATCTCGTGGCGCGCGACGGCTCGGTCTACGTGCGCACCGTGTCGGGCCTGAAGCGAATCGACGTGCTCTGGCGGCGCGTCGACGGGGACTACTGCGATCCGCTCGCGCTCGACGCCCGCTCGCGGCTCGGCGTGCCGGGCCTCGTCGCGGCGCTGCGCGGGGGGAGCGTCGCCATGGCCAACATGCCCGGCGCCGGCGCCGTCGAGCAGCCGGCGCTGATGGGCTTCATGGCTCTGCAATGCCGGCGGCTGCTCGGCGAGGACCCGCTCCTGCCCAACATCGCCACCTGGTGGTGCGGCGAGCCGGCGGCCAGGGAGGAAGCGCTCGCGCGGCTCGACACGCTCGCCTTCGCCGACGCCTTCGTGCCCGGCCCCTCGACGCTCGGCGCCGAGCTCGATGCGCAGGGACGCGCCGCGCTCGCGGCGCGGATCCGCGCCCGCGGCGTGGACGTCGTCGGCCAGGAGGTCGTGCGCCTGTCGACGACGCCGGTGTGGCGTGACGGGAAGCTCGAGCCGCGGCCGTTCTCGTTGCGCGTCTACGCGGCGGCGACGCCGAACGGCTGGCACGTCATGCCCGGCGGCTTCGCGCGGATCGCCGAGCGGCCGGACGCGCGCGCCGTCAGCATGGGCGAGGGCACGCTCTCCGCCGACGTCTGGGTGCTCGCGGACGCGCCGGTGGCGCGGGTCTCGCTCGTGCCGCAGGAGCGCATCCGCCGCGTCTCCGGCCACCTGCCGAGCCGCGCCGCCGACAACCTGTTCTGGCTCGGGCGCTACCTCGAGCGTGCGGAGGCGACGACACGGCTCGTCGCGGCGCTCGCGGGGGCGCGGCTCGAAGGCGCGGACGGCGGCCCCGGCGACGAGACGGTGGTGCGGCTGGAGGGCCTCGTCCGCGCGCTCGGTGCGGTGCCCGAGGAGGCCGAAGCAGACGACGAGGAGAGCGCGGAAGGGGAGTGCGCGGAGGCGAACCTCGAGCCCGTCGCCGCGGCGCCCGCGCGCGACCTCGCCCGCAGCGCCCTCGACGACGCGGCCGCTCCCGGCTCCGTCGCCGCCTCCATCGCCTTCGCGCGGCGCGCGGCCTCGCACCTGCGCGACCGCCTCGCGCCGCAGGCCTGGCGGCTCGTCTCCGAGCTGTCGCCGGGCGCGCGGGCGGGCGAGGACGAGGCGGCCTCGCCCGCCGATACGCTCGACCGGGCGCAGGCACTGCTCGAGCGCTTCGCCGCCATCGCCGGGCTCGTGCACGAGAACATGACGCGCTCGGACGGCTGGCGCCTCCTCGACATGGGCCGGCGCATCGAGCGCGGGCTCGCCGCCTGCCGGGTCACGGGGGCGCTGGCGGGGGCGGGGGCCACGAGCGCGGACCTCGACGCGCTCCTCGACATCGTCGACTGCCAGATCACCTACCGCACGCGCTACCTGTTCGGGCCGGCGCCCGCGCCGGTGCGCGACCTCGCGCTGATCGACCCCAACAGCCCGCGCTCGCTGGCCTTCCAGGCCGAGCGCATCCTCGAGCACGTGCGCGCGCTCCCCGCGTTGCGCGAGGACGGACTGCCGGAGGCGCCCGAGCGCCTCGCCGCGGCGCTCGCGCGCGGCCTCGCCATCGCCGACGCCGCCACGATCGACGCGCCGACGCTCGCCGGCTTCGAGGCCGACCTCGCCGATCTCGCGGACGCGATCGGCGCGCGCTACTTCCCTCACGGGGCGGCGGCCGAGCGCCCCGAGAAGCTGAGCGGCCTCGCGTGATCTACCGCATCCGCCACGTCACCACCTACACCTACGAGGCCACCGTCGCCTCCGCGCGCTGCGTGCTGCGGCTCACGCCGCGCGAGGAGCCCGGCCAGGAGCGGCTGTTCGGCGACGTGCGCGTGACGCCCGCGTCGCGGCTGCGCGAGGAGACCTGCTTCTTCGGCGCGCGCCTGCACCACGCCGAGATCGACACGCCGCATCGGGAGCTGCGCATCGAGGCCCGCGCGCGGGTGCGGATCACGCGCGCGACCCCGACAGCGCCCGACCGCGATCCCGCCTTCGAGGAGGTCCGCGCCGCCGCGGCCACCGGCACGAGCCGCGCGCCGGACGCGCCCGTCCACGCGCTGTTCCCGAGCCAGGCCGTGCCTCACGCGCCGGAGATCGCCGCATGGGCGAGCGCCTCGCTGCCCGAGGGCAGGGGCGTCTTCGCCGGCGTGAGCGATCTCATGCGCCGCGTCCACGCCGAGTTCGCCTACGCCCCCGGCGAGACCGACGTCGCGACTCCCGCGCGCGAGGCCTTCCGCGCCCGCAAGGGCGTCTGCCAGGACTTCGCCCACGTGATGATCGCCGGGCTGCGGGGACTCGGCCTGCCGGCGCGCTACGTCTCCGGCTACCTGCGCACCATCCCCCCCGAGGGCCGGCCGCGGCTCGTCGGGGCGGACGCGACCCATGCCTGGGTCGAGGCCTGGTGCGGGCCGGATCTCGGCTGGATCGGCTTCGACCCGACCAACGCTGCCGTCGTCGGTCCCGACCACATCGTGCTCGCCGTGGGGCGCGACTACGCCGACGTATCCCCCGTCGACGGTGTCGTGATCTCCTCCGGCGGGCAGAGCCTGACGGTCAGCGTCGACGTGGTTCCGGAGGAGGAGGGGCGCGGGGCCTGATCCCGCGCCGCTCGCTCCCTTGCGTTCTCCGCGGCCCTGGTGCTTTGGTCGCGCGAGGGGAAGGATCACGATGACGACGCTGACGACAGACGGCATCCAGCCCGCGGAGACGATCCGGGCGCTCGCCCGCGAGGGCGCGATCGCGAGCGAACGGCCCTTCCTGGCGGACCAGGTCCAGCCGGCGAGCCTGGACCTGCGGCTGGGCGCCCGCGCCTGGCGGGTGCGCGCGAGCTTCCTGCCCGGGCCGCGTCGCAGCGTGCGCGCACGCCTCGACGGCATCGCGCTGCACGAGATCGACCTCTCGCGCCCGGCGGTGCTGGAGACGGGCTGCGTCTACATCGCCGAGATCCAGGAGCGCCTCGCGCTCCCCGCCGACCTCTCCGCCTCCGCCAACCCGAAGAGCTCGACGGGGCGCATCGACGTCTTCACCCGCGTGATCGCGGACCGGGCGCAGGAGTTCGACATCGTCGACGCCGGCTATCGCGGCCCGCTCTACGCCGAGATCTCGCCGCGGACCTTCCCCGTGCTGGTGCGCGAGGGCACGCGGCTGTCGCAACTGCGCCTGCGCCGCGGCGAGGTGCGGCTCTCGGACGATGAGCTCGCCGCGCTCCACGCGAGCCAGACGCTGGTGACCTCCGCCACGCCGTCGTTCCAGAACGGTATCGCGGTCTCGGTCGATCTCTCCGGCTTCGGCGAGGGGCGGCTCGTCGGCTACCGCGCCCGGCGCCACACGGCCCTCGTCGATGTCGACGCGGTGGGTGCGCATCGAACGGCGGACTTCTGGGAGCCGCTCCACGCCGACGGCGGCCGGGAGCTGATCCTCGACCCGGGGCAGTTCTACATCCTGGCTTCGAAGGAAGCGGTGCACGTGCCGCCGGACTACGCCGCCGAGATGGTGCCGTTCGATCCGCTGGTCGGCGAGTTCCGCGTCCACTACGCCGGCTTCTTCGACCCGGGTTTCGGCCACGCCGGCGCCAACGGGGCCGGCGCGCGCGCGGTGCTCGAGGTCCGCTCGCGCGACGTGCCCTTCATCCTGGAGGACGGCCAGACGGTCGGCCGCCTCGTCTACGAGCGCATGGCGGCCCGCCCGGCGGTGCTCTACGGCGCCGGCGCGGGCTCGAACTACCAGGCGCAGGGGCTCAAGCTGTCGAAGCACTTCGCCTGAGCGAAGTAAGCTCGCCTTGCATGACGCGGCGAACTATCAGGCGAGCCTTCGCGAGCACCTTCGGGAAGTGCGCCACCGCGACAAGATCATGCAGCTCCTCTACAACTCGTGCCTTGACCTGAAATGGTTCTACGACCAGACCTCCGCCTCGTGCATCAAAGAGGAGGACTTCGCCACTCTGTCGCCCGAAGTAGGGGTAGATCGGTGTGTCTAGTGGGAAGAACTGCTGCTCGAAGGCGGCAAAGTCACAGCCTGCTTCGTCGAGGAATGCCGTAGATATAGCTGATCCCAGAAAGCGCCGTTGTTTGTGAGGCTTGTCTGGTGGCGCACCGAATGTTGTGGGAGCCACGGTGTTCATAGCCACAAGCGACGTGAGCAGGTGGTTGAGGAACCCATTCCTCCCACTAGCTTGAGAGCGTGCCATCATCACAGCTGCGACGAACCTTGCGGCATCGTGATCTGCCAGCAAGTCTAGTTCACCAAGCCGGTCATGACTTGCAAGACGTTTCAGTGCTTGAACGTCCGAGAAACGGTAGAGGTTCTGACTTACATGAATCAGCTCATGAAGTACATACAACTCCACTAAGCGTTCTGACAAAGCAACTGTTTCCGTGTAGTTCGCCAAAGAATCTAACTCTAGAATATTCGCAAAAATCATCTCTATCGCGTTGAGATTCAGAAGCATACGCTTCTCATCTTCATCGATCTCGAACGCTGCATCGCCCGAAAGATACTCAAAGGCGACCCCGCCCGATAGCCGATTTAGAGGCCGAATAATCTTCAGATCGAGATCCTCGCAGAATTTGCGAATCGCGGGGCAGAGATGATGCAGATCGTACATGAGACGCTCGGCAGTCGCCTTGCAGTTCACGCGCTCGCACAACGCTCCGACAGACGACCTCGCCATGAGACTCTCCCGGTGAGTCTGCGGAACGCAGGATGCGACCGCTTATAGCCAAGGTAGCAAAAAAATTGGCATCATGCAAGTCAGTGTGACCAAAAAAATAACCATCAAGACCTTCACGAATGCCCCCCTTTGGGTTTCTGCCGATTGAGTTTCATCTTCGCAGGGTCAAGAGGGGGAAAAATTGGGCCCTGCACTTGCCATGCGGCTTGCGGAAGTGTAACTTTCCTCCCCGTCCGAGCAGCGGGCGCTTTTCAATCAAAGGGCGCGCCGCGTGCAGCCGTTTTTGGGAGAGGTGACCCATGCGCGACGTCGATACGAGGGCTTTGCTTCCGGATCAGGAAGAGCCGCAGCTGCCGGAGGTTTTCGATCTCCGCGGCAATAGAGTCGTCGAGCCGAAGGATTGGAAGCTTAAGAGGGTAGACCCCCGCTCCATAGAGGCCGCGCGACGAGCTGCCCGTCAGAATGGAATGCGGCTTGGATCTTGGGTTGCTCGCGTGATTAGCGAGGCCGCTGCTGATGAGGAAGCGTCCGATGCAGGTACGAGAGATAGAGTTGTTAAAAAGGACGATCGAAAGCCGGGGGAGATTTCATACCTTGCTCCCGTTATGCGCGGGGAATTGGAGAGTTTGATAAAGGAAACTGTACAATGCCATACTGATGCCCTGTTGGATGCTCAGGCGCGACAACTTGATGAGATCCGAAGCGAAATCAGACTGATTAGAATGGGTTTGTTGCCAGTATTAGAACGAACAAACCTTTCTGACAAACCCATCTGATTGAATTGTGAAGCGCGTATTTTCCGTAGACATATTCGCAAGTCCAAATTTTGCAATAGCGTTAGCTTTGAGCTTAAGGGTTCGGCTCAAAGCTTTGCGGTCTTTATAAGGCGTCTTTTCGCATGACCTATGTCTTTTCTTTATTGGCGGCGTGCTCAGCGCAGCCGCTCGTCGAGGAACCTCAGCATCGCGTCCCAGGACTGGAGGTCCGCCTCCGGCTCGTAGTCGCCGCTGCCCCACACCGTGAAGGAGTGGCGGGCGCCGCCGTAGATCTCCATGCGGTAGTCGATCTCGGCCTCGTTCAGCGTGGCGGCGAGCGCCGCGACGTCCTCCATGCCCGAGACCGGGTCGGCGGAGCCGTGCAGCAGCAGGAGGTCGCCCCGCATGGCGTCCCAGGTCGCGCCCTCGGGGGCCTGCAGGCCGCCGTGGAAGCTCACGAAGGCGTCGAGGTCGGCACCGGCGCGGGCGAACTCCAGGACCGCCGCACCGCCGAAGCAGTAGCCGATCACCGCCGCGGCGTCGTCGGCGACGCCCTCCTGCGCGCGGGCGGTCTCGAGGGCCGCGGCGAGGCGAGCCCGCATCGCGGCGCGGTCGGCGTAGAGCTTTCCGGATTCGGCGCGGCTCTCGTCCGGTGTGGTCGGGCGCACGCCCTGGCCGTAGAGGTCGACGGCGAAAGCGGCGTAGCCGAGCTCGGCGAGCATGGTCGCGCGCCGCTCCTCGTACTCCCCGAGCCCGTCCCAGTCGTGGATGACGAGGACGAGCGGGCGGTCCTCGTCGAAGCCCGCGTTGACGGCGACGAAGCCTTCGTAGGCGACGCCGTCGACCTCGTAGACGACGGACTCGGTGCGGATCTGCGCCTGCGCGGCGCCGGCGGCGAGGACGAGCGCGGCAGCGCCCACGGCGGCGGCTCTCAGCGTGCTGTGCATGGGGCTTCCTCTCGATGGCAGGGGGAACGGCAAGGCGTGAAGTAGGGCGCGGGTACCGGGAGTAAAGTCGTGAACGACGATCACGCGACCGTGATCACCCCGCCACTGGAAAGCACAATTGCAGTCCTATCTCGATCCGTGCGACGCGCTTCAAGACTATCTCCGGCGCGCGCTCCCCCGATAGCCAGCAAAAGAGAGGCTAGCCATGCGTTTCCTCAAGACGATGACGATCGCCGCCGCTGCAGTTCTGATGACGGTCTCGGTGTCCAAGGCGCAGGACATCGTCGATACGGCTGTGGCCGCCGACGACTTCAACACGCTCGTCGCCGCGGTCGAGGCGGCCGGGCTCGTCGAGACACTCAAGGGCGAGGGCCCGTTCACGGTCTTCGCGCCGACCGACGCCGCCTTCGCGGCGCTGCCTGAGGGCACGGTGGACAGCCTGCTCCTGCCGGAGAACCGCGACCAGCTCGTCGCCGTGCTGACCTACCACGTGCTGCCCGGGCGCGTGATGTCCTCGGACATCGCCGGCCAGGAGGTCTCCCCGGAGACGGTGCAGGGCTCGACCCTGATGATCGACGCCACCGGCGACGCGGTGATGGTCAACACCGCCACCGTCGTCACCGCCGACGTGGAGGCCTCGAACGGCGTCATCCACATCATCGACACGGTCCTCATCCCGGAGTGAGGCCGGTCCCGGAGGTCACCTCCGGATGTCTCGCATCGACGGGCCGTCCGCACCCCGTGCGGGCGGCCTTCTCGCGTGCGGCCTCAGCCCAGCACCTCGCCGGGCGCATGAGCCAGCACGACGACCCGTGTGCCGACCGGCACGCGGCGGTGCAGGTCGATGATGTCCTGGTTGAACAGCCGGATGCAGCCCGACGAGATCGCCGTGCCGATGGACCAGGGCTCGTTGGTGCCGTGGATGCGGTAGAGCGTGTCGCGACCGCCCTGGTAGAGATAGAGCGCCCGCGCTCCGAGCGGGTTCTCGACCCCGCCCGGCAGGCCGCCGGCGACGGGGCCGTAGCGCTCCGGCTCGCGGCGGATCATGTTCGCGGTCGGCGTCCAGCGCGGCCAGGCGGCCTTGCGCGCGACCGTGGCGGTTCCCGCGAAGGCGAGCCCCTCCTTGCCCACGCCGATGCCGTAGCGCATCGCCTGCCCTCCGCCCAGCGAGAGGTGCAGGAAGCGCTCGTTCGTGTCCACCGTGATCGTGCCCGCGGGCTCGCCCGTCGGGTCGCGGACGACCTGGCGCCAGAAGCGCGGATCGACCACCCCCGGGTCGATCGCCGGGAGCGGGTGCTCCTCGTTCGGCAGCGCGGCGTACATCGCCTGCACGTCCGGCGGGATGGCGGGGGCGAGCGGCTCGACCGGCGCACGCGCGGCCTGCACGCAGCCGCCGAGCGCGAGCGTGCCGCCGATGATGAAGCCGCGCCTGGTGATGTCCGCGATCATGATGATCGACCTTCCTTTCCTCTTCGTCCTTCGGCCCCTGCGCGTCCCGTACAGGCTCGCCGACGATGCGTCGACGCCTTCACGAGAGTTTGAGGCGTTCGTGAGGCGCCCGTGCGGGGCGTGCGCGCACATGCGAAGGGCGTCGCCCCCGCCCGGGAGCGACGCCCTTCGCATGGAAGCCGCGCGCGTGCGCGCGGGTCAGTTGCGGTACTGCTGGATGCGCGTGGTGCGCAGGCCGGCGAGGCCGTGCTGGTCGATCGAGTGCTGCCAGGAGAGGAACTCCTCCGTCGTCAGCGTGTAGCGCTGGCAGGCTTCCTCGAGGCTCAGCAGCCCGCCGCGGACCGCGGCGACGACCTCGGCCTTGCGACGGATCACCCAGCGACGGGTGTTCGTCGGCGGCAGGTCCGCGATCGTCAGCGGGCTGCCGTCGGGCCCGATGACGTATTTCGCCCTCGAGCGAAGCGGTTCGGTCATGGTACTCTCACACACTCGACTGACCAATGTCGGGTGCGACGTTACGAGCCGGCGCTTAAGAAAGGCTGAAATGAAAACCTCGGTTTCGATGCCGAGGACTCGCGCTGCCGGCGCGATCACGATTGCGAGACTCCCGTCACCTGCGCGAGGGGGACGCGCACGTTCCCGGCGAGCAGGATCGGGTCCGCGCCCGTGAGGTCGAGCCCCGTCACCGTGCCCGAGAACGTGGTGGAGACCTCCACCGGCTGGCCCGCGGCGTCGAGCCCCTGGACGCGGATCGCATAGCTGCCGGGCTGCGCCACGGCGCCCGTGTCGGTGCGGCCGTCCCAGACGAAGCTCTGCTTGCCGGCCTGGAGCGCCTGCTGGCGCGTGGCGACGACCTGCCCGGACGCGTCCGAGATCTCGATCACCGCCCGCGAGGCGGCGCGCGGGAGCGTGAGGCTCCAGGTCGCCTTGCCGTCCTCGAGCTGCGCCTCGCGCCCGTTCGCCTCGATGCGCTTGCCGATGAAGCTCGACGCCGTCGAGACGTTGGCGGCGCGCGTCGAGGTGAGGAGCGAGCCCAGCATCTCGTTGGTCTTGATCTGCTGCTCCACGGAGGCGAACTGCACGAGCTGCTGGGTGAACTGGTTCGTGTCCAGCGGATCGAGCGGGCTCTGGGCCTGCAGCTGCGTGGTGAGCAGCGTCAGGAACTGGTCGAAATTCTGAGCGATCGCCTGCCGGTCGCGGCCGGCCTCGTTCATCCCGCCCTGCGTCGCGGCCTGGGAGGCCGCACTCGTCACGCCGCTCGCCATCGTCCGTCCTCCTCAGATCCGCACGTCGACGCCGACGAGCCCGCCGGCGAGGAGCCGGCGCGGCGCGAGCGCCTCGAGCGCGCGCGGCTCCGGCGGGCCGCCGCCGCGCTCGCCGTCGCCGCGCCGCCCGCGGCCGTCGCGGCCCTCGCGATCGGCGAACGCGGTCTCGCCGCGGCCGAAGGCCTGGCCGTCGCTTCTGTTCTCGTCCTGCCTCAGCGACATCTGCACCGAGCTCTCGTTCGTCTTGAGGCCCGCCTGCTCGAACGCCCGCTCGAGCGCCTTCGCGTCGCGCTGGAGCAGCGCGAGCGTCTCGGGCCGCTCGACCTGGAGGCGCGCGGTCACCTCGCCCTCCTCGATCTCGAGCGAGACGTCGATGCGGCCGAGCTCGACCGGGTCGAGGCGGATCGTGAAGCGGTTGAGGTTGCCGAGGCTTCTCAGCCCGATCTCGATGGGCACCGCGCCGAGCGGGACGTCGGCGAGCACCGGTGGCTGCGGCGTGCCGGGCGGCGTCGCCGCGGCCGGCGGGAGCGCCTGCGCCGGCGGCGGGACCTGGATCTGCGGCTGCGGCAGCGGAGTGTTGCCCGGCTGCGGCTGTGCCGGGGCCTGTCCCTGGGCTTGTGCCTGAGTTTGCGCCTGGGCCTGGACCTGGGGTTGGGACTCGCTCGCTGACGGGTCGGCCTGCGGCGCGGCGCCGGGCTGCGCCGAGCCGGATGCCGGCTGGCCCCCGGCGGCGCTCCCCGGCGGGAGGACGCCCGCCTGGCCCGGCGCCGCCTTCACGTCGCTCTCGCCGGCGGTGCCCGCGTCTCCGGTGACGGCGCCCGCGTCTGCGGTGACGGTGCCCACGGGAAGGCTCGCCGGCTTGCCGGCTGGAGCCGCGGCCGGGGTCTGCGG